>JBAQLW010000360.1:0-33177 GCA_049302175.1 Rectinemataceae bacterium | reverse complement strand
CCCACGCCCACCTCGGCCTCGTCGAGGAAAGGCTCGGCGGAGAGGCTGTAAGCGAGCTGCTCGCGGCATACGGCTTCGCGTATGCGTCGCAGCGAGTAGCTGCCGACCTGAGTCTTGCGCCCTTTATCGTCGATATAGGCACCAAGCCTGGCGACCTGGCCAAGCGGCAGGACAGATTCGGAGAATTTCCCTTTATCCGCTTTACCGCGGGGCTCTGGCCGGGGCTCGAGTCGCTTGAGGCCCCTGATGCGGCATTGGCCGCTTTGGCGGGCGATCTCGATCGGCCCCGATGCTCAGCCCTCGGCGAATGCGGCCTCGACTATCATCACATGGAGGCTTCGGCCTCTGCGCAGATCGCCCTCTTTGAAGCCCAGGCCGACATGGCGGCGGAGAGGGGGCTGCCCCTCATCGTCCACTCCCGGGATGCCTTCGGCGACACCCTCGCCGTCGTCGCCAAGGCAGCGAAACGTTTCCCGGTCATCATCCATTGCTTCGGATACGGGGCCGCGGAAGCGGTGAAATTCCTGGACTGCGGATGCGTCCTTTCCTTCGCCGGGAACCTCAGCTACAGGAGTTCCGAAGGGCTGCGCGCGGCCCTCGCCCTGACCCCTCTCGACATGCTCCTCTTCGAGACGGACTCTCCGTACATGAATCCTCTGCCCCGCCGTGGGAAACCTTCCACTTCTCTTGACATCGGACGTACGATGGAACTCGCGGCCTCACTCAGGATGATACCCCTGGAAACGCTGGCAGCCGCCGTCCAGGCCAACGCCCTCAGAATATTCCCGGAAAAAAGCGGCCGAAGCGAAGCGCAACGTTCCTGATCGCATCAACCTTTCCCCCGTCGGCCAGGTCTTTCGCCATGCCGATGGCCGCCCGCGCCAGTCCCCTTTCGTCGCCCCTGATCCCATACCTGAAAACCCCTGGCGCGGGCTCTCTGTCGCCCCAGGAACTCAGGTCAGCCATGAATACTATTCGCTGCGGCACATCTACAGGATTCGCGGCTCCGGACGCCGCCTCTGCCGCGGCCGCGTCGTCGATGGCAAGCACGACGACAGATATGCCCTTCCTCTCATTGAGGGCAGCGACGGCGGTCTTGGTAGCTCCCACGGGATCCAGCCTCAGTTCCTCGTTTTCCAGAACATCGACGGCGAGCAGATCCTCCTTCATGCCTTCGCCGAAAGCATTGGAAAAGGCGGCGACGAATGCGCCGAGGGCGCTCGAGTCCCTCATGAAGTTTTCTTGGAAGAGTATTCCGCATGAGGTTTCGTAGCCGTTCGTGATGGAAGCCTTGCTTGTCAGCCGTGCGGCTTCCTTGCCCATGGCGGCGTAGGCTTGGCTAAAATCATATGTCACGATGTGGAATTCCCTATTCCCCTCGCCGGGATTTTTCCCGAAAGGGACAACCAAGGGCGGCATTCCGGATCGTACGGAAGGATCCAGCAAAGCTATATGGTCCGCTATTTTCCCGGCCGCAAGAGGGCTCGCGATGATAGCCCCAGGAACCGCAGCATCGTTTCTCGCCCATCGGCCGACGAGCTTTCCCGTCGATTCGTCGATACTGGCGACAGGGAGAAAGGACGCGTCACGCGTATCCGCTCCGCCTGACCTGCCCCCATCCTGTGCCCCCATGGCGTCATCCAGCCCGGCGATCGACGACGTCGTCACGGGGAGGATGAAAGCGAAGGCCTCATCGATGACGCGTGCCACGCCTCTCTCCGGCACAGTCTTCGCATGAACCCCGCAGGAATAGAGGAGAATGCCGATGAGGAATGCCCCGAACTGGGCGGGAATATTGCGCGCGACGCTTCGGAAATGCTGATCCATTGTCTTTTCGCGTCCTTCCGCCTGCTTGACGATCGACTTGCCTGTCCATAAGATTAACAGGAAACGTTCACGATAAAAAGCATCCCGCTCATATTCACCGGAGGTACCATGACAAGCTATAAGGAATTGGGTCTTTCCAACACAGTCGAACTCTTCGCCAAGGCGGTCAAGGGCGGCTACGCCCTCCCGGCGTACAACTTCAACAACATGGAACAGTTGCAGGCGATCATCATGGCCTGCGTCGAAACCAAGAGCCCCGTCATCCTCCAGGTATCGTCGGGTGCCCGCAAGTACGCCAACTCTATCCTCCTGCGCAACATGGCGAAGGGAGCGGTCGAATACGCGAAGGAGCTGGGCTATCCCATACCCATCGTCCTTCACCTCGATCACGGCGACACCTACGAACTCTGCGTCGACTGCATCGAAAGCGGCTTCTCTTCCGTCATGATCGACGGCTCGCACCTGCCCTACGACGAGAACGTGGCCCTCACGAAGAAGGTCTGCGATTATGCCCATTCGCGCAAGGACTATGTCACCGTGGAAGGCGAGCTCGGCGTTCTGGCCGGCGTCGAAGATGAAGTTTCGGCCGAGCACAGCAACTACACCCGCCCCGCCGAGGTTGAGGACTTCGTTAAGAAAACCGGCGTCGATTCCCTCGCCATCTCCATCGGCACAAGCCACGGCCGTATGAAATTCAAGCCCGAGCAGTGCACGCGCGGCGCCGACGGCGTCCTCATCCCGCCCCCACTACGCTTCGATATACTCGAGGAAATCGAAAAACGCATTCCCGGCTTTCCCATCGTCCTCCACGGCTCGTCTTCCGTACCCATGGAATACGTGCGCATGATCGAGCAGTACGGCGGCAAGCTCAAGGATTCCGTGGGCATCCCCGAGGAACAGCTGCGCAAAGCGGCGCGCAGCGCGGTGTGCAAGATCAACATCGATTCCGATGGACGGCTCGCCATGACTGCCCTCATCCGCAAGGTCTTGAGTGAAAAACCCGATGAATTCGATCCCCGCAAATACCTGGGTCCAGCTCGCGACGAATTGAAAAAGCTCTACTCGCATAAGAATATCGAGGTGTTGGGATCGGCGGGCAAAGCCTGAAACCCTGACCGGACCGGTGCGCGGCGCCATAAACGAGCGGTTTTTCTGCAAACTTTCGCCAAACCGCGAATATTGTAGCGCATCGGGCTCTTGCAGGTATTTACCCGATTTGAAATTATATGGTAATATACGCGCCGCGCCCGTACGCATGACCAACCGCATGCTGCACGGACGCGTAAACCCGTAGGCCGATCCCCGTAACGGAATCCGGGTTTGCGCCATAGGAGGTCAGTTGGCAGACAAGGACTTGCGGATCAATGAACAGATCCGTGTGCGTGAAGTAAGGCTCATAGACGACAAGGGCGAGCAGCGCGGCATCATCCCGACCCTCGAGGCAATCAAGATCGCCCGGGAAATCGGTCTGGATCTCGTCGAAGTGGCTCCCCAGTCCGTTCCTCCCGTGTGCAAGCTGCTGAACTTTGGCAAGTACAAGTTCGAGCAGGAGAAGAAGATCAAGGATACGCGCAAGCATACAAAGGCCGCGGAACTCAAGGAGATCCGCATGCAGCCCAAGATTGCCGAGCATGACCTCGACTTCAAGTCGAACCACGTGAAGGAATTCCTGGAGCAGGGCAACAAGGTCAAGGTGACCATCAGGTTCCGGGGCCGCGAGCTTGCGCATACCGAGATAGGCGAACAAATCCTGAAGAAGATTCTTGCCAAGCTTGAAGGCTTCTACATCATGGAAAAGCTTCCCCTCATGGAGGGCCGCTTCATGTCCATGGTGCTCCAGCCCAAAGCCTCGATCATCAAGAAACAAGCCGAAGCGGAAGCAGTCGCTCCCGCAGGCAACGACGTTCCATGAACTCAAGAGAAGGACGGTAGATCATGCCCAAGATGAAGACGAAGAAGGCCGCGGCCAAGCGCTTTTCCCTTACCGCCAGCGGCAAGGTCAAATACAAGAAAATGAACCTCCGCCATATTCTGACCAAGAAGAGCACGAAGCGGAAGAGAAACCTGAGGAAGCCGGGTTTTGTCGCCGCCGGTCCCATCCATCAGATCAAGAAAAAGCTTCTGCCCAACGGTTAATTCGGGCTTAACAGGAGAATAGCGATGTCAAGAGCAGTAGACGGCACCAGACGCAAGGATCACCGCAAGAAAATACTCAAAATAGCGAAGGGGTACTGGGGCAGAAGGCACTCCAACTACAAGGTCGCGAAGGACGCCGTAGCGAAGGCCCTCTCCGACGCATACAAGGACAGGCGCGACAAGAAGGGCGTCTTCAGGACACTCTGGATCGCGCGCATCAACGCGGCATGCAGGGCTGAGGATCTCAGCTACAGCCGCCTGATCGAAGGCATCAACAAGGCCGGAATAACGATGAACAGAAAAGTTCTCGCCGATCTCGCCATCACCGATCCTACTGCTTTTTCCGCTATCGTCCAGAAGGCGAAAGCGGCGCTGCAGGCTTAAGGCCATGGTGAGCCTCGAGCAAATCCGCGCCTTCGAGGCGCGGGTTGAAAAAGCGGTCACGCTGATCGACAAGCTGCGCAGGGAAAATGCCGAGCTTGAACAGCGCCTCGTCGAGGCCTCGCGCTCGGTCGATGAGGCCAAGGCGGCGTATTCGGAACTCGAGAGCAGATCCGCGGCATCCTTGCGGATGACAACAGAAACAGAAGCCACAATCGAGGAACTCCGCGCGAAGCTCCAGGCGGCCGAAGCCGAAAGCGCTTCCAGCCGTGAGCGGGCGGTCGCGGCCGAACAGAAATCCTTCGACCTCGAATCGAAGGCCGAAGAACTGAAGCGCGAGCAGTCCAGGATAGAGGAGGGGCTCACCCATGCCCTCCAGAAGCTGGATGCCTTCGAGGATCTGGTGATGGGCATCTCCGTCGGCGAAGCCCAGACGGAAGGGGACAAAAAGGTGGAGGCGGTTGCGATGTCCCCGGCAACCTCGGCGTCCCAGCCATCGCCCTTTCCCGGCGAATCTTCATCCGAAGAATCCCCCGATGGCGACCAGCTTCCCGGAACGGAACATGAACTCGACATATTCTGAGGCGGCGGGGAAAGCTCCCACCAGGGTTTTCCCCATAGAGCTTCTCGGCGTTTCTTTCACCGTCCGTACCGACGAAGACCCTGATTATATCGCCGGACTGGTCAGCGAGCTGAAAGAAAGGCTTTCCAACGTTTCAAGCCAGATGAAAATAGTGGATCCGCTCAAGCTTGCCCTCGTCACAAGCCTTCTCACTCTGGACGAGATGCACAGGGACTCGGGCCAGAAGGCTTTGACGTCGAAGGAATTCGAGGCCGACAGCCTGCTTGAAAGCCTGGACAAGCGCCTCGGCGAACTGGGCTTATAATGCCACGCCATTCCGCGACCTAAAGGAGCAATGAATGATAATTCCTCTCGAGGAACTCATCAATTACAATACGAATTCCTATGAACTGGCTGTCGCCGTCAACAGGCGGGCATTCCAGCTCGCGGTGCTCAAGACCCCCGAGGTGGAAAAGTGCAACGGCAAAGTGGTGTCGCTTGCCGCCCAGCAGGTTTTCAGCAAGCAGGTGGAGTATCGGTTCATCAGCAACTAAGGTCATCATCGTGACCGGCCCGACGGCGTCGGGCAAAACAGAGCTCCTCGACAGCGTTTTCGCTCGGGGAGCTTCTTTATTTTCTCCTGCCGCCGTCATCAGCGCCGACTCGATGCAGGCCTACAGGGGCATGGACATCGGCACGGCCAAACCCGACCGGGCGCTCCAGTCCAGGCTCCCCCACCATCTGCTGGATATTCGCGATCCCGACGAGCAGTATACGGCGGGCGATTTTGTCCATCTGGCCGACGCGCTCTGCTCCACAATGGCGAGCGAGGGGATTCTTCCCATCATAGCGGGCGGCACTGGCTTCTATATAAAAAATTTCGTCTGCGGCGCGCCGCCCTCCCCGCCGTCCAACCTCGAAGTGAGGGAAAAAGTGGCCGAAGACTTGGCCTTATTCGGTGCCTCCGCCTTGAGGCGAGAATTGGAAGCGGCCGATCCCCCTTCCGCGGCGAGGATACATGAAAACGACCTGTACAGGCTCACCAGGGCTTTGGAAATACTCAGATCGAGCGGCTTTCCTCCATCGCGTTTCGCCCCGTCCGACAAACCCAGGGCAGACTACGATTTCCTCATCCTGGGCATCGAAAGGCCCCGCCCCGAACTCAAAGCGCGGATACATGCCCGTGTGGTGAAAATGTTCGAGGCCGGCCTCGCAGAAGAGGCGACCGCGCTGATGCGGGCTGGTTACAGCCCTTCGAGTCCCGGTCTCAAGGCGATAGGTTACAGCGAATTCTACGCCATGGAAGGCCAGCCCATGGAAGAAATCGCCGCGGCGATAGAGCTTCATACCCTCCAGTACGTCAAGCGCCAGATGACCTTTCTCCGTTCCCTTCCGGGCATACGGTGGATCGAAGCCGATCCCGATGCGCTCGCCGCCGCCACGCACGATTTTCTCTCCTGACCGGGAAAGCTTGACCTGGAAGGCCGGCGAACCTATCTTTTATACTACGTGGTTTGCCCGCGCCCTCGCGGTCATGGAGGCATCTTCCCTATGTTTGGACCCTGGTTCTGGTGGGCTCTTTTAGGTCTCATTCTCATAGGGGCCGAAACCTTTATCCCTGGGCTCGCCATAATTTTCTTCGGCCTGGGAGCCTTGGCCACCGCCATGCTCTGCGTCTTTCCATTTTTCGCTTCAAGCCCAGCGTTCCAGGCTCTCTTCTGGACGGCCACCAGCCTCGCTTCATTGATTTTCCTGCGGAAACCCTTCAAGCGCCTCCTCAAGGGCAGCGCGTTCTACCGTGATGGGGAGGCGAAAGTGGATACGGTGGCGGGAGAAACCGCTGTGGTGACGGATCGGATCCGTCCCGATTATCCAGGGCGCGTGCATTTCAGGGGGACGAGCTGGAAGGCCGTCGCCTACCTTGAAAGCCTGGATCCGGGCGAGACTGTCCGCGTTGTTTCTCGCGAAGGATTGAACCTCATCGTCACCCGCGATTTTCTCGATCCGGAGAACCTGGCCATCCCCGACGGCAGCAATTTCAAGGAGGATACCCGATGATAGGAATCATCGCCGCTTATGCCCTGGCGCTGGCCGCTATCCTGGCGCTTTTCCGCTTTATCGTCATCGTTCCCGAACAGAAAGCCTATGTAGTGGAATTGCTCGGCAAATACAGGAAAACCCTGGATTCAGGCATCCATCTTCTCATGCCCTTTGTGGAGAGGGTGGCATACAAGCACCAGCTCAAGGAGGATGTGATCGACGTCGAGCCCCAGGTATGCATCACGTCGGATAATGTCCAGGTCACCGTCGATGGCATACTGTATTACAAGATCTTCGATCCCGTCCTCGCCAGCTATGGCATCGACAACTATCGCTTTGCCACTGTCCAACTCGCGAAGACGACCATGCGATCGGAGATAGGCAAGATCGAACTCGACAAGAGCTTTGCCGAGAGAGAACTCATAAACGACAACATCGTCAAGGCCGTGGACGAAGCGACCGACCCATGGGGCATCAAGGTGACGCGCTACGAAGTGCGTTCGATCACGCCGAGCGAGGTCATCACCGAGGCGATGGAAAGGCAGATGCGGGCCGAGCGCGAGAAGCGGGCGGAGATTCTCGCCAGCGAGGGCGTCAAGGAAAGCCGCATCAACGTCTCGAAGGGCGACCGCGAACAGGCGATCAACATCTCCGTCGGCGAAAAGACACGCACTATCAACCAGGCGGACGGAAGGGCGAGCGCCATCGAGATCGTGAGCAAGGCCACTGCCGAGGGTTTGGGTTTGATCGCCAAAGCCCTTGCCTCCCCTGGGGGCAAATCGGCCATGACCCTGCGTCTCGCCGATCAGTATATCGAAAGGCTGGGCCAGATACTGGGGCAGGCGAACTCCTATGTCATGCCGGAGAAGCTCGCCGAACTGCGCGGCCTGGCCGAAGTCCTCGGCCTGCAGAAATCCGACCTCGCCCCGCTGGAACCGGCTATTGAGCGGGTAAGAGAGAAGGCGCTACGCCAGGGAGGACAGTCATGAATCCCCTTCTGCCACTCTATGTGCTGACGGGCGCTTTCGGTCTTCTTGTCGCCATCCAGCTCTTCCGTTCAATCCGCATCGTCCCGGCTCAGTCGACAAGCATCGTGGAACGCCTCGGGCGCTACTCCTCCAGCCTTGAGGCGGGATTCCATGTCCTTATCCCCTTCCTCGACAGGGTGGCATACAGGCACACCCTCAAGGAACAGGCCATAGACGTGCCTTCCCAGGAGTGTTTTACCGCCGACAATGTCAAAGTTCATGTGGACGGGGTTCTCTATCTGCGTGTCATGGACGCTAAACGGGCGAGCTACGGAGTTACCGACTACCACTTCGCATGCATATGCCTGGCCCAGACTACCATAAGGGCCGTGGTGGGAAAGCTCGAGCTGGACAGGACCTTCGAAGAGCGGAGCGCCATCAACGCTTTGGTGGTGCGGGCTCTGGATGAGGCGGCCTCGCCTTGGGGCATCAAGGTGACACGCTACGAGATACAGAACATCAAGGTGCCCGACACCGTCCTCAGGTCGATGGAACTTCAGATGAAGGCCGAGCGCGACAAACGCGCCGAAATTGCGAAGAGCCTTGGCGTTATGGAGAGCAAGATCAATTATTCCATGGCGAGCATGGAGGAGGCAGTCAACAAGAGCACGGGCGAAAAGCAGCGTTCCATCAACGAGGCCGAGGGAAGGGCAGCCGAAATTCTCGCCATCGCGAAGGCGACCGCCGAATCCATCGAGAGGATAGCGGGCGCTGTCTCTCTCCCCAACGGAGCGGAAGCGGCCTCGCTCAGGGTGGCGGAGGCGTATATCGAAGCGCTCAGAAGCCTCGCCGTGCCGGGCACAAAAGTATTGCTGCCCTTGGACCTCGCCGACCCTGCCGCCATAACGCGGCACACCGACAGGCTTCTCGGCAAATAGGGGCAGGGAGGCATGGAACTCCTTTTCCTCTTCATCCAAAGCGGCTATAATCGCCCGCGATGAACCCGACAACCCTGTTGTTTTCCGCCCTTCTCTCTCTCCTTCCGATTTCGGAATTGAGGGGAGCTATTCCCTTTGCCGTCCTCAGGGGGATGGATGTCATTCAGGCAGCCCTCATCTGCACGGCCATCAACGCCCTCGTTCCTCTCCTCGCGTTTCTGTTTCTCTCCACCTTCCACAAGCTACTGTACAGATTCGCCTGGTACAGAGGCTTCTTCGATCGATTCGTCGAAAAGACCAGGCTTAAAGTTCATCGCAAGGTTGAGAAATACGGCTATTGGGGCCTTCTCATCTTCGTGGCTATACCCCTTCCGGTCACGGGCGCCTGGACGGGCACCCTCGGAGCCTGGATCCTCGGCATGGACAGGAAAAAGGCCAGCATCGCCATCGTGGGCGGGGTGATCGTCGCCGGAATCATCGTGGCCATTCTCGTGGCCCTCCTGGGAGCTGGAACCCGCTCGATTTTCTTCAAAACGCTCTGAGTCGCGTTCCAGGCATCGGCAACCTTGAAAGAACTACCGATCGACGTCGACGATCCTTGAGGCGGTCGACACCGCGCCGTCGCCATTTCTCAAGGAATTACTCGCCAAATTGATCCAGGCTGAAGATCCCGTCGAATCCGCGCGATCCGAGGAAGACATGCGCAGGGAAATGCTGACGCGCATGAAGGCCAAATTTACCCAGAAGCCAGATTTATCCAGGTGAGTTCATGCCTGTTGTGCCAGAGATGGATGACCTTCGAGCCGGGGATCGCCGCGAACCTGTCGGTCGTCGCCCTGTCGAAGGAAGCGCCCTGCATCTTTATCGTGCATATGTAGTTTTTCGCGAACCTCGATTCCCTGCATGCCGAAATCCAATCGTAGAGGGCTTCGGGGTAGCAGATGACGTCGGAGAAGAGCCAGTCGACGGGCTCGAGTTCTTCGGGGCGCAGCGTGAATGCGTCGTGCTTCAGATAGCGCACGCCCGGCATCGCGGCCACGGAATCGTCGAGGGGAGCCCTGTCGACGGCGAGGACGCCGGCGCCGAGGCTGGCGAGAGCCCAGGTCCAGCCGCCGGGACTGGCGCCGGCGTCCAGGCAGCGCTCACCCGGCCCGGGCAGCCTTCCAGCGTAGAGAAGGGCTTCCCAGAGTTTCCTGTACGCGCGCGACGGAGGGCCGACCTTGTCCTCGACGAAGGAAAACTCGCCATTCGGGAAGGGGCTCGAGCAGGCGGCCGATCCGAGGAGAAGATGTTCGTCGAGGAGGGTGAAGCTTCCCATGGGGGACTTGGGCAGAATGAAGGGGAAAGCCTTCGACTTGAGGGGGAGGGGAGGCAGGGCTTCAGCGATGAGGGCCGTCCTCCGATGGAGCCGGGTAGGATAGGCCGCCCAGTTGCGCTGCATGGAACGCAGGGTCTTGACCGCCTGGGAGATGGAATCGAACTCGAGGAGGAAGGGCTCCTGCCAGACATTGCGCGTCCAATACGGAGCGGGGGAATCGGAGGCGTCGGGGACAGCGTCCGCGCCGGTGGCAGCGGGACCCCATCTGCCGACGAGCTCGCCGTCCAGCCTCGTATAGTCAGGCAGTTCTTCGAGAAGGTGGCTCAGAAAACCCCTGGCCGCGAGGTAGGCCGTTCCTTTCATGAACTGCATGGCTCACCATAGCAAATTCGCCGGAATTCCTCAACGGCCCCTGCTCCTCCCGGCGACAGTTCCATTCGCGTCGCACCTTTCCATGCCGCGCTCGTCCACATCGCGCCCTTCCTCTTGCGATGCCGGGCCGGCTGTGCTAGACAATGGGGGTGGCGCAGGCGCGCCGCGTCGATCAAGGAGCCCTATGCCGGACATCGATCTTCTGCTTTCGATTTCACGAGGTTTCGACAATGTCATCCGCGATCCCGTCTGGGGTGATATCCAGTTCGACGATTCCCTCTTCGCCCTCGCGAGGACCCAAACTTTTCTCGCCCTGGACGGGGTGAGGCAGCTCGGTCCCGTAGCCCATCTTTACCCTGGGGCGACCCATACGCGGAGGGGGCACAGCCTTGGTGTCTACCATATCGCCCGCCGACTGGCCCTCTCCCTCATCGAACGCGGTCAGATTCCCTTCGTCAGCGTCGAGGGGCTCCGTTCCCTCCTTGTCTCCGCCCTCTTCCACGACTTGGGACATTACCCCTTCGCCCATTCGCTCAAGGAGCTTCCCTTGGCTCCCCATGAAGCCCTGGCTGGCGATCTCGTCCAGAGGGAGCCCCTCCGCTCAGTCATTCTGCGCAGCGGGGCCGAGCCCGAACAGGTCGCGTCCATAATCGACGGCGACCGTCCTTCTCCCGAAGACCGCGAGACTGCCCTGTTCAGACGCATTCTCTCGGGGGTCCTCGATCCGGACAAGATCGACTATCTAACGCGGGATGCCTTTTACTGCGGCGTGCCCTATGGAATCCAGGACGCTGATTTCATTTTGCGTCACATCCTTGTCGAAGGGGACGGGCTCTGCGTCGACGCGCGCGGCGAGATGAGCATCGAAGCCCTGCTTTTCTCCAAATACCAGATGTACCGATCCGTGTACTGGCATCATACGGTGCGCTCGGCCACCTCAATGGCCAAGAAATCTGTCCTCATGGGACTGTCGGCGGGAATTATCCAACCCGAGAGCCTCTACGGGCTCGATGATGCCGGGTTCAGGAGCCTCGTCGCCGGCAATACTTCGCCCATGCTCCAGCCGGTGAAGGATGCCTTCGCTGGCAGACTCTACACCCTCATTGGAGAGGTCGCGTACAATCCGGAAAACATGATCCATGCCGA
Source organism: Rectinemataceae bacterium (assembly GCA_049302175.1). Classification (GTDB taxonomy): domain Bacteria; phylum Spirochaetota; class Spirochaetia; order Treponematales; family Rectinemataceae; genus CAYXUF01. The sequence goes on along the minus strand of JBAQLW010000360.1, from coordinate 21,489 downwards.
TCTGGACAATCTGGACAGGAGGCTGGAAGCCGAAGCCGCCCTCGCCATGGCCGCCGAAATCGGGGAATCCTCCATCGTCATCGATATTCCCGAGCCGATCGATTTCGAGACCAACCTGATGGTGAAAACCCGCGAAGGACTCGAGCCTTTCGCGCTCCGCACCAGGGTTTTTGGCCATGATTCGCTGAAGGGTCTGGTGCAGTCCCTCAGGAAGATCCGCGTTTTCGCCCATCCTCAGGTCGACACAGCCTCTCTCCGCGGCTTGGCCCGGGAGCTTTTGAGCGGGGCCTTGAACTGACGCTTTCCGTCGACACCCTGTAACCTGACGGAGGCGCCGATCCTCTTTCCCTTTCTCCATGAAGTTCGGAAAACCCCTGAAATTGTCTCATCGCGCTATACCTATACATTAGTGTAGTCAAATTGCGAAAAAATATTGTTTCTGTCGATTCTTTCTACCTCAACTTCGTTGACAGTAATCATTTAGAGGATAGAATGAGATTGTAGTGGTAAATTGTGGGAAATAGTAGGAAATAGTGGCATGAGTATACTGACTGGTGAGTTCAGGAACACGCTGGACGAAAAAGGACGACTCTCTCTCCCCGCGCGCATGCGAAGCGAGTTGCCAGGGATCGAGCTTGTCCTGACCCAGGGTGTCGATCAATGCCTCTGGCTCTTTCCCCCCCAGCAGTGGCAGGAGCTGTCGCAGAAGCTCATGGCGAGCACGAGCCTCTTTCAGGCCAAGTCCCGTCTTGTCCAGCGCAGGATCATCGCTCCGGCCCAGGAAGTCGAGATAGACAGGCTCGGCAGGATATCCATCCCCCAGAGCCTGAGGGAGTGGGCCGGGCTTTCACGGGAGTGCGTCATCCTGGGCATTTCGAAATACATCGAAATCTGGAGCGCCGACGAATACAGGAAATATCTCGAAGACAACAAGGATGAATTCCTCAGCGCCGCCGAAGAGCTTGGGGGCCTGACGCTCTAGGCGTCAGGATGGCTATGCAGGAGGGTCCGGATCGGAAGTCGCAGGCGCGGGAACCGCAAATGCAGGAACCGCAAATGCAGGAACTGCATAAACCCGTCATGCTCGCGGAAATCGTCGAACTCTTCGATATGCTGGAAAAGCCCGAGGCTCTCGTCGTCGATTGTACCCTGGGAGCCGGTGGCCACGCGGAAGCTATCCTCTCGCGCTCGAAAGCCCGATATATCGGGATCGATGCCGATCCCGAAGCCCGCGAGCGTTCGGCAGCCCGGCTCAGACCCTATGCCGACAGGCTGGAGATTCGTCCTGGCTATTTCGACGAAGTTCTGGCGGTCTGGGTGGCTGAACCAGGCTTCAGAAAACCCGACTTCATCCTTTTTGACTTGGGCGTTTCGACGCACCATTACCTCGATTCGGGCAGGGGCTTTTCCTTTGCGAACGACGAACCCCTCGACATGCGCTTTTCTCCCGACCTCGAAGTTACCGCCTATGATCTTGTCAACAAGCTGAGGGAGAGCGAACTCGCCGACATCATATTCCAGTATGGCGAAGAGCGTTTTTCACGGCAGATAGCGAAGGCTATCGTCGAATCGCGCAGGCATGCTCCGATAAGGACAGCCAAGGCTCTCGCGTCCGTCATCGCCGGTGCCGTGCCCTCCTCCTACCGTTACGGAAGGATCCATCCCGCCACCCGGACATTCCAGGCCCTGCGAATCAAGGTGAACGGCGAACTCGAGAGGGAAGGAAGGGCCCTTGCCCTGGCCGCGCCGATGCTCGCGCCGGGCGGAATACTCGCCGTCATCTCCTTTCACTCCCTCGAAGACCGCATCGCGAAGCTCCTCTGCCGCGATTACGGAAGGAACAGGGGCTATAAGGAAATCTACAAGACGCCCCGCCTGCCCAGCGACGAAGAATGCGCGGCGAATCCTCCTTCCCGATCGGCCAAGCTGCGCGCCCTGCGTGCGCCTTCCGGGGAGGATGTATGAGGCTGGGACGCTTCTGGACTCTCATGCTACTCGCTGGTCTCTTCGCCTTGGGTATGGCATGGCAATCCAGCCGCTTCACCGACCTGAAATCCAGAGCCAGGGAGCTCGAAGCCGAGCAGGAGACCTGGATCGCCGAGAATCGCAAGATCGAGGCCGAAATCGCCCTTCTTTCCAGCCGCGAGCGTACGGAAGCCATGGCGACACGGCTTGGCCTCAAAAAAGCCCTGCCCGAGGAAAAGCTGAGAATACTCCTGGCTCCAGCCGAAAAGAACTCAGCCACTTCGCTCGGCTCCCAGGGCATCCCCTTGAGTTCGGCCCAAAAGGCGGGGAGTAAAAGCCATGATTGAAGCTTCCCGCAGGATACTATTCACTTCAGGCGAAGCTGTCGGCATGATAGGGGGAGCCTGCAAGGGGAATCTTCAGGCTGTGATAGACAACGTTGTCGTCGATTCACGGAAAGCCAGTGCCGGCTCGCTTTTCATCGCGCTTCCCGGCGAAAACGCCGATGGCCACGACTATATCGGCGCCGCCCTTGCGCGGGGCGCGGCCTGCATCCTCGCCGCCACGGACAGGAAGGAAAAGCTGCTTTCATCATTGCCTCCTTCCGGTTTCGGCCGATCCTGCATCATTTTCGTCGATTCGCCTCTTTCGGGCCTCCAGGGCCTCGCCCGCGAGCATCGCCGCAGGATGAAGAACCTCCTGCGCATCGGCGTCACCGGTTCCTCGGGCAAGACGACGACGAAGGAATGCATCGCGGCGGCCTTGGCTCCCGCCTTCCCATCAGGCAGCCTCGTCATGAACGAAGGCAATCTCAATTCCGATATCGGCCTCGCCCTGGCAATGTTCACCCTCGAGCCCTTCCATAAAGTTGGGGTTTTCGAGATGGGCATGAACCGGAAGGGCGAGATGGACGAGCTGGTTTCGATATACGAGCCCGATATCGCCATCATCACCAATATCGGCACGGCCCATATCGGCATGATCGGTTCCAGGGACGGCATCGCCGCCGAAAAGAAAAGGATTTTCTCGCGCTTCGACGGCCGCCAGATCGGATTCGTATGGGAAGATGACTCTTACAGGGAATTCCTCGAGGCTGGGGTCAAGGGGAAGATGGCGGAGTTTGGATGCCGCGCTACGGAGGGTCTTGAAGAGTACAGCAGCCTTGGCTTAGCCGGATGGAAACTGAGGTGGTCGGGGCAGACCATCCTGTTTCCCCTCCCTGGAAGGCACAATCTTCTCGACGCCCTCGCGGCGCTTTCGGTAGCCGCCGAGCTGAAGCTCGCACCCGCCCTCGTGGCGGCCGGCCTCGCCTCGGTGAAGCCCCTTTTCGGGCGCTCCGAGATTTTCGAGGGCAGAATTTCCCTCGTCAGAGACTGCTATAACGCCAATCCCGACTCTGTCGCCGCAGCCATCGATCTCTGCGATTCGGTGGAGTCTCGAGGCCGCAAGGTCTATGTGCTCGGTTCGATGCGGGAGCTGGGCGATACCTCGGTGGAAGAACACGAGGCGATAGGGATGAAGGCGTCTTTATCCAAGGCCGAAGGGCTCTTCTTCTTCGGGGAAGAAGCACGAGCCAGCTTCGAGGCAGCTCAGTCGGCTTCATGTTCCGCTGGTGGGGATGCAGGGTCAGGCAGGAAGATCTTCCATACAAATGATATCGAATCGCTCAAATCCGCCGTACTCGCCTATTTGAAGGATGGAGATCTCGTGCTGGTGAAAGCTTCCAGAGGTCTCGCGCTCGAGCGCTTCACCGAAGCCCTTTTCGCCGAAGGCTGGGTGAACCCCGCCCTGTTGACGCAGGAAGACCGTGAAAAAGAGGGGGCAATCCATGCTTCGTGAACTGTTGCTGCCGCTGGTGAAATATTTTTCACCCTTCAATATCTTCCGCTACCTGACCTTTCGTTCGGCCTACGCGGCGATCACGGCACTCCTTATCGTCTTCCTGTTCGGGCCCACCGTCATCAGGAAGCTGGGAGTTCTGAAGTTCGGACAGTCTGTGAGAGAGGACGGTCCCCAGAGCCACCTGGCCAAGATGGGCACGCCTACCATGGGCGGAATCCTCATCATCGTAGGGGTCGCCGTCTCCGTCATGCTATGGCAGGATGTACGGAATCCCCTCACCTGGATAGTTCTCTTCGCCCTCGTTGGCTTTGGCGCCATCGGGATGGCCGACGACCTGCTCAAGATAAAAAAGCGCAATTCGGACGGACTCTCACCGGTGAAAAAACTTCTCCTCCAATTCACCGTCTCCATGGTTGTCACGCTGGGGCTTTACTTTATCGGCGGGGAAAGTTCCACGAAGCTCTATATTCCCTTCTTCAAGACGCACATCCTCGACCTTGGCGTTTTCTGGATACCCGTCGCCATGATCTACGTCACCGCCTGGTCGAACGCCGTCAACATCACCGACGGGCTGGACGGACTCGCGACCGGCCTCGTCATCATGGCCATCATAGCCTTCGCCATTCTCACCTACGTGAGCGGCCGCGCTGACTGGGCTGACTACCTCAAGATTCCCTATGTGAAGGGAGCGGGCGAGCTGACCGTCTTCAACCTGGCCCTCCTGGGCGCATGCACCGGTTTTCTCTGGTTCAACTCCCATCCCGCCGAAGTCTTCATGGGCGACGCTGGCTCCCTCTCGCTTGGCGGAGTTCTCGGCGTCCTGTCCCTGATCGTCAAGAAAGAAATACTTCTCCTCCTCATCGGTGGTGTTTTTGTCATGGAACTCGGTTCCGTGATGCTTCAAGTGCTCTATTTCAAGGCCACGAAGGGCAAGCGCCTCTTCCGCATGGCACCTCTCCACCATCACTTCGAACTGGCCGGGCTGAAGGAAACCAAGGTTGTCGTCCGTTTTTGGATAATGGGCGGCATGTTCGCGCTGCTGGCGCTTTCAACATTGAAGATACAGTAGGCAGATGATGAAAGTGCTCAATGAGATGCAGGCAGTCGGCAGGACGATCCGCCATCCCGAATCGGGATTCGCCGGATCATTCGCCGTGCTCGCGCTGATCGGCTTTGTCGCCATGTGGTCGGCTTCTGCCGGTTATGCCATACGGATGGACCGGGGCGCCGATTATTTCGCGCTGCGCCAGGCTCTCTTCCTCCTTCCCGCCAGTGTCGTCTTCATCGCGGCTTCCAGATTTCCCCTGGACAGGTTGAGACTTCTGGCGGGACCCCTCGCCCTGGTTTCGCTCCTCTCCCTCCTTTTGCCATTCATCCCCGGCATAGGCGTGGAGATCAACGGGGCACGGCGCTGGATCGATCTCTATGTCACCAATTTCCAGCCCTCCGAGCTGTGGAAACCGATCAGCCTCATCTACGCCGCGCACATTCTCGACAAGAAAAGCCTTTCAATAAGGAAATCCGCGGGCGAGGCGATTTTCCCTTTCATGATAATAATCCTCGGTTGCCTGACTATTTATCTTCAAGATGACTTTTCCACCTCTGTGCTGGCCCTAGTCGCCGGTCTCTCCGTTTTCTGGTTCGCCGGTACGCCCCTGCGCTTTTTCGCAGGAACCCTCCTCCTCGCGATTCCCGCCGTCGTCCTCATGGTGACGACATCGGAATACCGCCTCATTCGAGTGCTGGGCTTCATCATCCCCGACTACGACCCCCATGGAATGAATTACCAGGTGCACAACTCGATCAGAGCTATCATGTCGGGCGGGCTATGGGGCAAAGGTCTCGGTCTGGGGACGCGAAAGCTCAGCTCGGTTCCCGAAATACAGTCCGATTTCGCGTTCGCCGCCTTTGCCGAGGAAACAGGGCTCCTGGGTGTTGTGGCCATCTTCAGCTGCTGGATATTTCTCGTGGTATCGGTGGTGCGCGCCACGAAGGGAAGGGAAGGCTTCCGATACCTCCTCGCGATGGGCCTCCTCTGCCTCCTTTCGCTGCAGTTCCTCGTGAATCTCGGTGTTGTGTCGGGTTTCCTGCCCGCCACGGGCATCGCGCTTCCCTTTTTCTCGGCCGGTGGTTCATCTCTGCTCTCCACTGCCCTGGCCGGGGGACTCATCATGAACACCCTCAAGGAAAATGGTTTTTCGGCTGTCTCGAATGTCTCGGCATCGAGCGCCGCCGAAGTGCCTGGAGGAAAGTATAATGGCTGAACTTCTGTCGCGGGCGAAATCGAGGCTGGGTCCTGCCGATTTGACTGGGGCATCGCGCCACGCCGAGCCGATGAAGGCCGGGGAGGCCGGCAAAGCAGGCGACATCCATGCCTTCGACAGGGCAAAGAGGGTTGGTACCCTGTCCTATCTGGAACGGAGCACGATGCGCCGCGAAACCGGCATCGCCGGAACCGCCGGCCGCTCCGGCATAGCCAGCGGCGCCGGAAGCACGATCCGTCCTTTCGCGAGAAGTCTCGCTCCTTCGACGCCCCGGCAGCGGGAAAAGGCGGATGGCAGGTACGATACAGGTGAACCAGCCCGCGCCAGGCTGAAGCCGCATAAACTCTACGACAAGAAAGCCGCTTCCATAGCCAAAACCGTTGCGGAACGCGATTGGCTGGCATCGAAAAATCGCGCGAAGCACCTCGGTGACAACGCCAAACTCGCCATCGCCTTTATCCTTCTCGTCGCCTTGGGCACGGGGCTCTATTTTTCCGTCCCCGAAGTCACGCGCGTGAACAAGGTGACTGTGCTGGGAATGACGAATACGACGGAGAAGGAAATAATGGATGCTCTGAATCTGACGCCCGACATCAACCTGGTGAACGCCGACGTCCCCGCCATGGAAGGGCGGATCCTGGCGAATCCGAAAATTGCCGAAGCCAATGTACGCCGTGTCTTCCCCGATCAGCTCGCCATTGACCTCGTGGAGAGGAAGGCTGTCGCCTGTGTCCTCATCAATGAGGAAATCGGCACGAAGTCGGTGGCTATCGACGCCGACGGGGTGGCCTTCGCTTTCATGGATTCCATCGCTTCGTCGGGCAAACTTCCCGTCCTCTCGGGTATTCGCTTCGAGCGCTTCCTGCCCGGGCAAAGATTGCCCGAGTACCTGCGTCCCCTTCTGGGCGACATAGCCGGTTTGTCGAAGGACAGCCCTTCGCTTCTCGAGGCTTTCTCCGAGATCAAGATCGAAAAAATATCCGATTCCGAAGCGGAACTTCTCCTCTTCCCCTCCGGGAAATCGGTTCCTATCCGAATGTCGGCGCGGCTCACGAAAGCGAGCCTGGGTTCAGCCTTGCTGGTCCTGGATATTCTCGCCGGCAGACAGGGCACGGAAAAGATCGAAGAGATCGATTTCCGTACGGGCACCATCGTGTATAGGACAAAGGAGGCACAAGCTGACTGACACCTTCATTGTCGGGCTCGATATCGGCACAACGTCGACACGGGCAGTAGTAGGGGATTTCAACGAAGAGGATCAACTCGAGATCATTGGCGTGGGCCTAGCGCCGTCGACGGGTCTGAGGCGGGGCGTGGTGCTCAATATCGAGGCGACCTTGTCCTCAGTGACGTCGGCGATCGAATCGGCCGAGCTGATGTCGGGCAGGGAGATTCATTCCTGCGTCCTGGGCATCTCGGGCGCCAACGTCGAGAGCCTCAACTCCAAAGGCGTCGTCGCCGTTGCGGGCAAGGGCAGGGAGATCACCGCCGATGATATCGGGCGCGTGCATGAAGCGGCCAAAGCAGTTTCCATCCCCATGGACAGGGAAATCCTCCATGTCGTGCCCCAGACCTATTCGGTAGACGCCCAGCGCGGCATACGCGATCCCCTCCATATGATGGGAGTGCGCCTCGAATCCGAGGTGCATATCATCACGAGCTCCGTGACGACGACGCAGAACATGGCCAAGTGCGTGAATCGCGCGGGTTATAAGCCCGACCGATTCGTCCTCGGCAGCCTCGCGGCGGCGCGATCGGTGCTCTCCAGCGATGAGCGCGATCTGGGTTGCCTCCTCATGGATATAGGCGGGGGAACCACCGACATCATGGTGTTCCGCGACGGAGAGCCCTGGTATACCTCGGCCGTCCCCGCCGGTGGCATGCAGGTGACGAACGATATATCCATCATGCTGAGCGTCCTCATGGACTCGGCCGAGCGCCTGAAGCGCGAAGCCGCTTCCTGCTGGCTTGAATCCATCGATGCCGACGAGCTCATCGTCGTGCCGGGCATCGGCGGACGCGAACCCACGGAAATACCGCGCAGGAAGCTCTGCGCCATAGTCCAGCCCCGCATGGAGGAAATATTCCTCATGGCCAAGGAGAAGCTCGACAAGGCGGGATACCTCAAAGACATCAAGGCAGGCATTGTTCTCACCGGGGGAGCATCCCTGATGGCAGGGGCGAGGGAACTCGCGGAATCGGTTTTCGGCGTACCAGCCCATCTCGGCACGCCTCCGGTGATCGGCGGCCTGGGAAACGAATACAGAAATCCGATGTTCGCGACGGCCGTGGGACTCGTGCTTCTCGAAGCCGATGCTCAATTGGCTCTAGACCCTTCCAGGGGACAGTCATCGGCGCGGAAAGACAAATCCAGGGCATCCAACCTGGGGAAAATCGTTACATGGCTCAAGGACAAATTCATCTGAAATATGGAGGAAAAAATGGCAATCGAAATCATCGATGACGACAGCTCGGTCAATCCGACCGTGATCAAGGTAATCGGCGCAGGCGGCGGCGGATCGAACGCGGTGAACAGGATGATAGCCGGCGGTCTCGCCAACGTGCAGTTCATCTCGGTCAATACCGACCTCCAGGACCTGGGCCGTTCCAAGGCGGAGATCAAGCTCGGCATCGGCACCAAGCTCACAAAGGGGCTGGGCGCTGGCGGAAAGCCTGAGGTCGGCGAAAAGGCGGCCATGGAAGACCGCGAGATAATCGAGCAGTCGCTGCGCGGTTCCGATATGGTCTTCGTCACCACAGGCCTGGGCGGTGGCACGGGCACGGGCTCGGCTCCCATCATCGCGCAGACTGCCCGCGATCTCGGCGCCCTCACCGTCGCCGTCGTGACAAAGCCCTTCAATTTCGAGGGCAAGATCGTCGGGCGCATCGCCGAGGAAGGCCTCGAGAAGCTCAGGCAGGCTGTCGACACGGTCATCGTCATCCCCAATCAGAATCTCCTGAAGATTGTGGACAAGCGCACTCCCATCAGGCAGGCTTTTCTTCTCGCCGACGACGTGCTGCGGCAGGGAGTGCAGGGTATCTCCGACCTGATAACCTTCGCCGGCGACATCAACATCGACTTCGCCGACGTGCGCACCGTCATGCAGGGGCAAGGCGACGCCATTATGGGCATTGGCGTCGGATCGGGAGAGAACAGGGCGGTTGACGCAGCCGCCAAGGCGGTGAATAATCCCCTCCTCGAGGATGCCCGCATCGAAGGCGCTCGGAACGTTCTCGTCAACGTGACGGGCGGCGAGGACTTTTCCCTTGTGGAATACCAGGAAATCGTGGACTTCATCACCGAGAAAGCGGCGGACGAAGCCCATATTATAGCCGGCTTCGTCACCGATCCGAAAATCGAGGATGAGGTGAGGGTGACCGTCATCGCTACGGGTTTTGGTACGCATCGGAAGGAGACCGGAGTATCGAACGCCGATAAAGCCATGCTGCGGGCTAGAACGGAGATTCGCAGGCCTTCGAGCGATTATGTTTCGCCCGAGGACTTTGAGCAGATGACCCAGGCGCCCCTGGCTTCCGCTAAAAGCTTCAGCTTCGACAACGCGGCCGACGGCGATGAGCTCGACATTCCCACCATTCTGCGCGAGAAAAAATTCGGCACCGAAAAGATGGGAGTGAAGGCGTGAGTGAACTCGGTGCCCGTTTCAGGGCCTTTCTCCTTCTCGTCCGCAAGCGCTCGGCCCTCACCGCCGAGGCATACCTCCGCGAACTCAATTTCCTGGAGGTATTTCTTGCGGGGCAGGGGAAGGACCCTCTGACGGCCACCGGCGAGGACCTCCTTTCTTTCCTCGTATGGAGGCATGAGAGGGGGCTTTCGAGGACGACCATGGCGCGGCTCGTGGCTTCCATCCATTCCCTCTACAAGTTCATGAAGCTCGAAGGGCTGCGCGGCGATGATCCTTCGCTTCTCATCAGGACGCCCAGACAGGAAAGAACCTTGCCTGACGTACTCCAGCCCGAGGAAGTGGACAGGTTTCTGGCGAGCATCGATCTTACGACCCCAAGCGGGCTGAGGGACAGGGCTCTCTTCGAACTCATCTATTCCTGTGGACTCAGGATATCGGAAGCCGCGGGGCTCAGCTTCGACAGGCTCTATCTCAAGGAAAAAATGATCAGGGTGATCGGAAAGCGCAAGAAGGAGAGGATCGTGCCCTTCGGCGACGAGGCTCGCGTCTGGCTCGAAAGATACATCAGCGATTCCCGTCCTCACTTCGCGAAAAACAGGAAATCGAATCTGGTTTTCCTCAACCAGTCGGGCAAGGGCATTTCGCGAAAAGGGATCTGGATGAGGTTTTCGGGGATCAGGAATGTGTCGGGCGTTTCCGCGAAGGTTCACACCTTCAGGCACAGCTTCGCGACACATCTGCTTGCCGGCGGGGCTGACTTGAGGACTGTCCAGGAACTCCTCGGGCATTCCGACATTTCGACAACGCAGATTTATACGCATATCGAGGAAGAAGCCCTGCAGGGCTATCACAGGGAGTATTTTCCGCGCAACTGACGGAAAAATCTGAAAAGGCGGAAGCATGAATAGGTTCGGGCGGCGTTCAAGGAGTGGGAGGATGAGGATGAAAAGAGAAAATCTCGGATATCCGCGCCGACTCTCCTTGTTCCGGACAAGCTTCGACGATGAGGTGGGCACTGTCATCGGGGCCGACCTTACCGATCCGGTTCTTGTTCTCGCCCTCGCGCGGATGGACTTCCTGCGAAGCCACGAAAAGCTTCTCGTGGCAGCCGAGGCCGGATCGCGGGAAGGGCTTATGTCGATGAAGCCCGGGGATGTACAGGCGCTCGTCATGCGCGCCATGAAGCCTGAATGCTGGAATCCGGCATGGTTCTGGGAGAAAGCCCTCGAAGACGCGGAATTTTTCAAGACTCGGGGCATCATTTTCGTGCCGATCACCGATTCGGCTTATCCTCCCCAATTGAGGGAAGTGTACAGGCCTCCTTTCGGGCTCTACCTGCGCGGGCGGCTTCCTGATCCCGAGAGTCCTTCGGTGGCTATTGTCGGGACGAGAGTTCCATCAGGCAGGGGATTGCACGCAGCCTTCACCCTGGCTGCCGACCTGGCCGCGAAGGGTGTCTGCGTCGTATCGGGTCTGGCAAGGGGTATAGATTCGGCAGCCCATCGCGGCGCGTTGCGGGGCAAGGGCAGAACGCTCGCCGTCCTGCCCGGCGGCATCGAGTCTGTCTACCCGGCTTCGAACAGGAGCCTGGCGGCAGCCATCCTCGATGCGGGCGGGGGTCTCGTCACGGAATACCCGCCCCGCACGCAGATACAGCGCTACAGGTTCCCCGAGAGAAACCGGATCATAGCGGGCATGTCGCGTTCCTGCGTCGTCGTGGAGGCTCCCGAGGGTTCGGGCGCCCTGATCACGGCCGATCACGCCCTCACCGAGGGCCGCGACGTCTTTATCCATAACGCTTGCCTTGGCGGTTCCAGGAACGCCGGGGGGAAGGCTCTGGCCTCTCAGGGCGCCGTCATCGTGAATGATGCCGAGGATGTAATCAGCGAATGGTCGGCGCGCGGACGATCAACCGTGGCGAGCCGGCAGCATGAGCTCGCAGGAGATTGAAGAAATATGGCGAAAGCGAAGGACGATATGAAATCAGAAAAAGGCGTAGCGATAAAAAAGACCGCGACGAAAGCGGCAGCGGTAAAAAAAACGACGGCCAAGAAAACCGTCAAGAGAAAAACCCTCGTCATCGTGGAATCACCGGCCAAAGCCAAGACCATCGAAAAGTACCTCGGTTCCAAATACAAAGTCCTCGCCTCGATGGGCCATCTCATCGACCTTCCCAAATCGCGCATCGGCGTCGACGTGAACAATGCCTTCGAACCCGAATACCTGACGATAAGGGGAAGGGCTGCCGTACTCAAGGAACTGGTCAAGGAAGCCTCGAAATCCGATGCCGTCATGCTCGCGTCGGACCCCGACCGTGAAGGAGAGGCCATAGCCTACCAGATAGGCAAGTACATAGGCGAAAAGGAGCCGGGGCTGCCCATCGCCCGCATAACCTTCAACGAGATCACGCAGAACGCGATACGAGAAGCAGTTGAGAGCCCGCGGCAGATCGACCTTTCCAAGGTTGATGCCCAGAAAGCCCGCCGCGTCCTCGACCGGCTCGTCGGATACAACCTCTCTCCCCTTCTATGGAAGAAGGTGAAGAACGGTCTTTCCGCCGGACGCGTCCAGTCGGCGACGCTCAAGCTGATCTGCGACAGGGAAAAGGAAGTCGAATCCTTCATCCCCGAGGAATATTGGACGGTTGAGGCGGGGCTGAAGTCGCACAAGGCGATGATCAAGGCCGATCTTGCCCTCTTCAAGGGCGAGAAGCCGCAGATCGGCAGCGAAGCCGCGGCCAAGGCTATCGTTCAGGCTCTGGAAGGCAAGCCGGCCACGGTGAGGGAAATCCGGAGCGCCGAGAAAATCGTAAAACCCAAGGCTCCCTTCACCACGTCGACTCTGCAACAGACGGCCGCGAACCGCCTGGGTTTCACGAGCAAGAAGACGATGCAGATAGCCCAGAAGCTCTACGAAGGCATAAGCATGGGCGCCCAGCGCACCGGCCTCATCTCCTACATGAGGACGGATTCCACACGCATTTCCGATTCCGCCCTCGCCGAGGCGCGACGCTGGATCGAGGCGACTTACCCAGCCCAACTTCCGCCGCAAGCCCAGCGCTACGCCTCGGGCAAGCAGTCCCAGGATGCCCACGAGGCTATCAGGCCTACCAGCGTCGAGCTGAGTCCCGAGGCTGTGTCGAAGTACCTTCAGCGCGACGAACTAAGGCTCTATGCCCTCATATGGGAGAGGTTCGTCGCCTCCCAGATGATTCCAGCAATCATGAACATAGTCACGGCCGATATCGGCATCGGTGATGGCTTGTTCAGGGTTTCGGCTTCATCCTACATCGAGGAAGGTTTCTACAAGGTGATCCGGCTGGCCGCCTCCAAGGAAGAGAAGGCGAGCCACAGCCTGGCTCTTGAAGTTGGTCAGGAACTCGCCGTCGAGAAGATCCACGCAACCCAGCATTTTACCCAGGGTCCTTCCCGCTACAACGATGCTTCCATCATCAAAGCGCTCGAGGAACTGGGCATCGGAAGGCCTTCCACCTACGCTCCCACGATCAGCACCCTCCTGGAGCGCTACTATGTTTCCCGACAGGCGAAGCAGCTGGCGCCCACCCCCCTCGGGAAGATGATAACCGAAATTCTCACCGATTATTTTCCCGATGTGATAGGGACAGGTTTCACCGCGGGCATGGAAAAGCTTCTCGACAACGTCGAGGACGAAAAAGTGGACTGGGTCGCCGCCATGAAGGAATTCTACTTCCCCTTCAAGGCCCGTCTCGACGATGTCATGGCCACGCTCTCGAGCAAGAAGGGGCAGCTGGACGAGGTGACCGACAAGATCTGCGAGCTCTGCGGCAAGCCCATGGTCAAGAAATTAGGGCGCTTCGGCTACTTTCTCGCCTGTTCGGGCTTTCCCGCCTGCAAGAACACGAAATCCGTCCCCTTGGCGAAATGTCCCAAATGCGGCGGCGATGTCGTAGAGAGGAAGAACCTGAAGGGCAAGAGAAAATCCTTCTACGGCTGCACGAACTATCCAGCCTGCGATTTCATGTCCTACGACAAACCCACCGAAAAACTCTGTCCCAAATGCGGCTGGTTCCTGGTGGAAAAGAGCGACAAGGCTTCCGGCGTCCACAAGGCTTGCATAAACCCCTCGTGCGACTATCTCCATGCCAAGGACGACGAGCACCCGGAGGAATGAGCGATGGACAAGCGAATTGAAGAGTACCTTTCCTATCTCGAATCCGTGCGCGGTCTCTCCGAGCGGACCCTTCGGGTCTACGCGGACGACCTGGAGCGGTACGAGGCATTTCTTCAGGGCATCGATATAGACGCGGCCCAGGCTCATGAGATCCGAGCCTTCGCGGGAAGCCTGGTCATGGAAGGCAAGGCTTCCTCGAGCGTCAACCGTGCCCTATCGACGATAAGGGGATATTACCGCTACAGGATGCGCTTCGGTGGATTGAAGTCCGATCCGGGCAGGGAAGTTGAAAACCTGACGATGACGCGGCCTCTGCCCAAGTTCATGTTCGAGGACGAAATGGCGCAGTTGATCGAGTCCATAGACGGCACGGGTTTCATGGACGCGAGGGACAGGGCTCTCTTCGAAGTGCTCTACAGTACGGGCTGCCGCGCCTCTGAAATCACCGGCATGACGCTTGAGAGCATAGATTTTCCGAGGGGGCTCATCCGCGTCCTCGGCAAGGGATCCAAGGAAAGAGTGGTTTTTCTCGGGAAAATGGCCTCGACAGCCTTGGCTAACTATCTTGTGCTGCGCTCCATGAGGCTCTCGAGGCTCAAGGCTGAGGATCATGGCCGAGCCTTCATCAATACGAAGGGCAGCCCCCTCACGGTGCGCGGGATGGAAAAGATCGTCGAGAAGCGAAGGGCGGCCTCGAACATGCGCAAGGTTGTCTCCCCGCATTCCTTCAGGCATAGCTTCGCCACGGGGCTTGTGGCCGCGGGGGCCGACATCAGGGTTGTGCAGGAGATGTTGGGGCACTCGAGCATATCGACGACGCAGGTTTACACCCATGTCGATATGGAACATCTGCGCAAAGTCTACGAACTCGCGCATCCGCACGGCACAAAGGAGCGATAAATGTCTGGCAACGATGATATGAAATTCCGTTCTACGACGATTCTCGTCGTGAGAAAAGGCGGCCACGTCGCCATGGCCGGCGACGGTCAGGTCACCCTTGGCAACACGGTGATGAAGAGCAACGCGCGCAAGGTCAGGGCGATCTACGGCGGAAAAGTTCTCTGCGGCTTCGCCGGCGCGACGGCCGACGCCTTCGCCCTTCTCGAGCACTTCGAGGTGAAGATCCAGGAGTTCGGCGGGGATCTCACGCGCGCCGCCGTGGAACTCGCCAAGGACTGGAGGACGGACAGGATCCTCCGCAAGCTCGAGGCCATGCTCCTCGTCGCTGACGCGAAGAAATCCCTCCTCCTTTCGGGAACGGGGGATGTCGTGGATCCGGCCGAGGATGCCGTGGCCATAGGTTCGGGCGGTCCCTACGCCTACGCAGCGGCGATGGCCTACCTTGAAGCCGCCAAAAGTTTCGAGGAGAAGCTGGTGGGCTTGTCGATACCCGGCGACGGCTCTGCCGCTCCAGGCATCGTATTCCTCGGCGCTGCCGACATCGCGCGCAAAAGCCTCCAGATCGCCGCGGGCATCTGCATCTACACGAACGACAAGATCATGGTGGAGGAAATATGACGCAAGGGGGATTCGAGTCGCTCACGCCGCGGGCTATCGTCGAAGAACTCGACAAATACATCATTGGGCAGACAAAGGCCAAAAAAGCTGTCGCCATAGCGCTTCGGAACAGGATGCGCCGCCAGCGCGTTCCCGAGGACATGAGGGCGGAGATAGCGCCCAAGAATATCCTCATGATGGGGCCCACCGGCGTAGGGAAAACCGAGATCGCCAAGCGCCTGGCCAAGCTTTGCGGCGCTCCTTTCATCAAGGTCGAGGCCACCAAGTTCACCGAAGTGGGCTATGTCGGTCGCGATGTGGAATCGATGATCCGCGATCTCATGGCGGCAGGCCTCGCCATGGTAAAGGAAGAGATGCAGGTGGAAGTCGCGGCCGAGGCAAAACGAAGAGCTGAGGAACATGTCCTAGACCTACTCCTCCCGGGGCTCAACGCCTCGGTGGAACCTGTCGGCTCAACCCAGGCTACCTTTATCGCGCCTCTGCCCGCGAACGAGACAAGGGAGAAATTCAGGAAGCTCCTGCGTGAAGGCAAGCTCGACGGCCGCGAACTGGAGATTTCCGTGGCTGCGGCGAACCCCTCGCTTGAGCTGTTCGCCGGCACGCAGATGGAGGACATGGGCGTCGCCCTGGGCAGCATTGGCAATATGTTCGGCGGGAAGCGCAAGAAGAAGACCGTCACCGTCGCCGAAGCCATGCCCATCCTCGAGACCGAGGAGCTGGAGAAGCTCGTCGATCCCGACAAGGCGGCACAGGAAGCCAGGCGAAGGGTGCAGGAATCGGGCATCGTCTTCATCGACGAACTCGACAAGATAGCCAACAAAGGAGGCAGCGGCTCGTCGGGCATCGATGTTTCGCGTGAGGGAGTGCAGCGCGATCTTCTGCCCATCGTCGAAGGCTCCACCGTCAATACCAAGTGGGGTGCCGTTGATACGACCCACATTCTCTTCATCGCCGCGGGCGCCTTCAACGTCTCAAAACCACAAGACCTCATTCCCGAACTTCAGGGAAGGTTCCCCATACGCGTCGAACTAGAAGCGCTCAGCGACAAGGATTTCGAGCGCATTCTCGTCGAGCCCAAGAATGCCCTCGTGACCCAGTATACCCAACTTCTGGCGACTGAATCGGTGAACATCAGCTTCGATAAGAGCGCCATCGACCGCATCGCCCAGATTGCCGCGGCCGCTAATACCCAGACCGAGAACATCGGGGCGCGCCGGCTCCACACCGTGCTGGAGCGGCTTCTCGAGGATCTTTCTTTTGAGGCCGACACAATGGCGGGGCAGGATGTCGTCATCGACGCCGCGTACGTGGACGGAAAATTCAAGGATTATGCCGAGAGGCAGGATTTGAGCAAATACATTCTTTAGCAGGAGGGCCGATCAGCCATGAACTCGCTGGAATCTAGCAACAGAAACATCGACAGCTCCGCCGAAGAAATGGAGTGCGGGCTCTGGACACGATACCAGGGCGACAGGGATCCAAGAATCCGTGACCATCTCGTCGAACAGTACGCGCCGCTCGTGAAATATGTAGCGGGGAAAGTGGCGGCCAACCTTCCTTCGTCGGTCGAGTACGACGACCTCGTTGGATACGGCGTCTTTGGCCTCTTCGACGCCATCGACAAGTTCGATCCCCAGAAGCACGTCAAATTCAAGACCTATGCCGTGACGCGGATCAGGGGAGCGATGTACGACCACCTCAGGGAGATGGACTGGGTGCCGCGCTCGGTGAGGCAGAAGGCCAAGGAGATCGAGCAGGCCGTGATGATCCTCGAAGCCAAGCTCGGACGACCGGCCTCCGACTCGGAGATCGCCGCGTCGATGAACCTGCGCGAGGAGGAATTCTCCCATCTCATGAGTAAAATCTCCAGCACGGCCATTCTGTCGCTCAACGATATATGGAATTCAGGCAGCGATAGCGACTCCATGTGCATCGGCGAAAGCATCGAGTCGCCGCATGTGCTCAATCCCGATTCCTCCGTTGAAAAAGAGGAGATCCGTCGCGTCATCAAGCAGGCGATCACCGAGCTCCCCGAAAAAGAAAAGAAAGTACTCGTCCTCTATTACTATGAAGACCTGACATTACGCGAAATAGGACAAATACTCGATGTCACCGAGTCCAGGATCAGCCAACTTCACACAAAGGCAATAATCAGGCTCAGAGCCAAGCTTACGAGCAGGCGGAAAGGAATTTTCTGAGTTCAGCCTTCCGGTTTCCCGCGCGGCAAGAGACCATATTCTTCGATTTTCTGGTATAGGGTCTTGCGCCCGATTTTCAGCACCTCTGCCGTCTTAGTCTTGTTGCCGCCCAGCATCGCGAGGGTTTCGGCTATAATTATTTTCTCCGCTTCCTCGATCGTGCTGAGCGCGGGGATATGTATCTCCTTCTTCTCCTGCGTGGAGCGCGGTCCGGGGGGCAGATCGTCGATGCCGATTAAATTCGATGAGGACATGACCACCGCGCTCTCGATGCAGTTGCGCAATTCCCTGACGTTGCCCGGCCAGTCGTAGGTGTAGAGAGCCTGCCGCGCCCTCGGTTCGAATCCATCGACCAGCTTGCCGTTCTCCTGCGAAAATTCATGGAGAAAGGTGGCGGCGAGGAGGGGTATATCTTCCCTTCGTTCCCGAAGCGGCGGCACATGGATGTTCACCACGTTGAGCCTGTAATACAAATCTTCCCTGAAGCGCCCTTCTGCGATCTCTAGCTTGAGATCCCTGTTGGTAGCCGCTATGAACCGCACATCAACATCGACTGTGGACTCGCCGCCGACTCTCTCGAATTTTCTCTCCTGCAGGACGCGGAGAATTTTTATCTGCACGTTCTGGTTGATCTCGCCGATCTCATCGAGGAAGAGGCTGCCCGAATCGGCCAGCTCGAAGCGGCCTCTTCTCCTCGTCTGCGCTCCCGTGAACGCGCCCTTTTCGTGGCCGAAGAGTTCGCTCTCGAGAAGACTCTCGGCGAGGGCGGCGCAGTGCACTTTTATGAGGGGTTTGTCGCGCCGCGGCGAGAGGTTGTGGATGGCGTCGGCGATCAGTTCCTTGCCGACGCCTGATTCCCCCGTTATGAGGACGCTCGCCTTCGTGGGAGCAACCTTGCGCACGAGATCGAAAATCCTTCGCATAGCGGCGCTCTTGCCAATGATAGAACTTATCCGCTGCTGGGCGAGCACCTCGTCGCGCAGCTCCTGGTTCTTGATCGACAGCTCCCTGATATCGAGGGCATTCTTCGTCAACTTCAGGAGGTGCTCGAGGTCGAGGGGCTTTGTTATGAACTCGAGGGCGCCGAACTGCATGGCCGAAACCGCTTCGGAGATGTCGCCATGGGCGGTGATGATGATGACAGGGATGTTCTGCCATCGCCGCTTGATATGCTGCAGAAGCTCCATTCCCGAGACTTTCGGCATCTTCAGGTCGGTGATGACAAGATCGATGTACTGCTCGTCGAGGAGCTGGATAGCCTCCTGTCCGTCGGAAGCCTTGAGAGTGAGGTAGCCTTCCATGGCGAAGGCTTCTCCCAGGCCGTCGCGGATATTCCTTTCGTCGTCGACGATGAGAATGGTGTACTGCATTTATGCCTCCGCCTGGGAGCCCGCGATGGCCGCTGAATCCTGCCATTGGGGAAGGGATTTCTTCTCCTGCTGGGGAACGGGAAGATGAATGGTGAAGATGGAGCCTGAGCCTTCCTTGGATTCGAGGCTTATGTCTCCCGAATGTTCCTTGATGATTTTGAAGGTTATGGTGAGGCCGAGACCGGTACCACTTTTTTTCGTCGTGAAATATGGCTCGAAAATTTTCGTGAGAAGGCCCTCGGGAATGCCGGTCCCCGTATCGGCTATGGATATCCGGATTTCATCGCTCACATTCTCAGCCTTGATGGTAAGCGTGCCCCCATCGGCCATGGCCGCCATCGCGTTCTGGATGAGGTTGAGGAGAGCCTGTTTTATGTGCCTTTTGTCCAGAAGGACGCGCGGCAGATCTTTCGCGATCGAGAGCTGGACGTCAATGCCGCTGCGCTCGGCTTCCGGCAATATGAGCTCGGCGATCTCCTCAATGATGGGGCCGGGATTCTCGCTCATGAGCCTGATGTCCATAGGCCTGACCGCGAAAAGGAAGTCGACGACAATCTGCTTCAGCCTCTCGATCTCCTCCTTAACGACGTCCAGGTGCATGGTCATGGCGGTCTTGTCGGGTCTGTCGGCACGCATTATCTTCTCGAGAAGCTGGATACGGATGGAAATGGAACCGAGGGGGTTGTTGATCTCGTGGGCTACGCCCGCCGCCAGGGTCGTCAGGGCTGCCAGGCTTTCGGCCCGCCTCAGCTGGGTTTCCTTCTTGCGTTTTTCGGTGATGTCCTCGATATGTATGATCGTACCGGCTATCCTCTCGTCCGACAGGAGGGCGGAGAGGCTGATCGCTATGATGCGCGTGCCTCCCGAGCTCTGGAGGGCGAATTCGTTGCCTAGGATTGTCTCTTCCGAGGTCAGCGATTTGTAGAAAAAGTCCTTGAGCTCCTCATCGGTGACCACCATCCAAAAGGGGCTGTTTCCCCATCCTGCCTGGATGCGAAGAATCCGTTCGGCAGATTTATTGATCAAAACGGGTTCGTGATCCAGATTGCAGACGACAATTCCGTCGAACATCGACTGAAGGGCCGCTTCCAGCCTGTCGTTGGCGAGGACGAGTTCGTTGAAGAGAGTCCTCAGCTGCTCGTTCGTCAGCCTGTCCGCGCGGGACAAGGCTTTTCCTAAAAATGAAGATTTCATGTACTGTCTCCGAAGGATGTGGCGAGAACCCTGACAAGGAGATCGGGATTTCGGTTCAGGGAGCCATACTGTACCGCGGCATCGCGCGCCAGACGCGACCAGCGGTCGACGAGGGCGACGACAGCCGGGTCGCCCGCCGACTCGGCGAGCAGGTCAGAGAATACCGACAGCAGCGCCTTCATGAAATGGCTGAAAGATCCTGCCATGGATTTGTCCCTGGAGCCGAAGCTCCCTGTAGCCTCGCCAAGCTCATCGAGGAGCTCGGCCATGGATTTTCCCGTCCTTTGGGCGTCGGACGCGAGGGAGAGGTGGTAAGGCCCCTTCACGGGGCTTCCGTCGTCCAGATCGAAGAGGAGTCTGCCGGCGAAGCGCTCGGCGTGGAGTCTGGCGATAGCGGGCGGGAAGGGCAGCCGCGATTCGAAAAATGCCTGGAGGCTCGGCGCCATCTCCTCCGACCTGAATACGCGCGCAAGAATCCGCTCGGTAGCTGCCGCGTCCCTCGGCGCGAAGGAATAGAGGCGGGAACGGGAGAGTATCGTCGACATCATCGAGGCGCGGCGGCTCGTGAGGAGGATGAAACGGACGGTCTCCGGGGGTTCCTCAAGCATCTTAAGCATGGCGTTCCTGGACGAATCCTGCATACGATCGGCGTTTTCAATGATGACAGTCTTCCTTTTGCCCGTGGGTGCCAGCTGGGCCCAGACGCCTACGTTGCGGATTATCGATACGCCTGGCGACTCGGGCGCCAGCGATTCCAGGGAAAGGGCATCGCCATAGGCGGAATCAACGGCCGCGGCGACGGGGGCCGGAATTTCCTTGCCCAGGGTTTCAGGAACTATGATGTCCATGGATTCTTCGATCGACTGTATGAGGCTGGAAGCCTTCGCAAGCTTTGTCTCGTCGCCCTTCCATAACACGGGGTTGAATCGTGCGAGGAGCTTCCTTACCGAACGTAGAAAGAAGTAGGCCGATGCCTGACCGGGGTTGCGGTGGATGAGCTCCTTCGCTGCGATTATCTCCACGGGGAAACTCCGTTTTCCGAAGAGGAGGAGATCGGGGTGGACCAGCTGCCTGTGCCTTGAGCAGTCGGGACAGCCGCAGTTCCATGCGGCTTTGCCCTGACAGGAGAGGATCCTGGCCGTTTCGAGGGCCGCCGTCAGCTTTCCCGAGGCGGGCGGTCCCGAGAAGAGGAGGGCCGGCGGCAGCGTTCCGCCATTGATATCGTTTTCAAGGATGGAGCGAAGCGCATCCTGCGCAAGCAGATTCTCGTACATTTCCCTTACTTTTTCCTGAAGAGATTCTGGAGATTCAAAGGGGCTCCCGGAGCACCGCCGAGGGCCGG
>JBAQLW010000359.1:0-2996 GCA_049302175.1 Rectinemataceae bacterium | reverse complement strand
GGATATGGTTCCTGTTTTTTATTCAGGCTATTTGCGAACCTATATCGAACGCGACGCGAGGGGTTTTGCGGCTCCCCAGGATTTACAGACATTCGGAAGCTTCGCACGACTCGCTGCAAGCCTCACCGGACAGGAAATCCTGCTCTCCTCGATCGCACGGGAATTGAGGGTATCAGGACCTACAGTTGCGCGATGGTTCGAAACCCTTTCATCAACGTTCCAATATCAATTGTTATCTGCGTTCTCGGGAAATCCGGTGAAACGGGTTACCTCCAAACCCAAGGGGATTATGAGGGAAATAGGCCTGACAGTGAATCTGCTGTCGCTCGCGAGTCTCGATTCGGTAGCCGATTCACCCCTGCGAGGCAGACTCTTTGAAACGCTCGTAATAGGCGAGATCCGCAAAGCCGCTTCGCTCATGAGCCCGGTACCTTCGCTGTACCATTGGCGCAGCGCGGGCGGCGCGGAAGTGGATCTGGTTCTGGAATGGGATGGTATGCTCTATCCCATTGAGATCAAACTGGCATCGGCGCCAGGGAAGCGGGACGCGAGCGGGCTGACCGCCTTCAGCGCCGCTCACCCTTCGTATCGATTGGCGCCGGGTTTGATAACCTGTGCCTGCGCATCGCCCTACCCCATAACGGAAAACTGCTGGGCTGTGCCGTGGGATTGGCTGGAGAAAAAACCTTAGGGTGCGGACCTCAGTCGACGATGTGAATCCAGCCCTCGGGGCCCTCTATGTCGCCGTATTGGATGCCGACGAGGGTTTCGTAGAGCTTCTTGGTAACCGGACCCACTTCCTTTTCCGAATGGAAGACGTGGAGCTTGCCCTTGTGGAAGATGCCACCGATGGGCGTGATCACCGCGGCCGTGCCGCAGGCGCCCGCCTCGGCGAATTCGTCCAACTTGTCGATGTAGACGTCGCGCTCCTCCACCTTCATGCCGAAATTGTTTTTGGCGACGTCGAGCAGGGAATACTTCGTGATGCTGGGCAGGATCGAAGGCGACAAGGGAGTGACAAAGGCGCCCGCCTTGGTGATGCCGAAGAAATTGGCGGCGCCCACTTCCTCGATCTTGGTATGGGTCGCGGGATCGAGATAGATGCAGTCGGCATAGCCCAAGTGCGTTGCTTCCTCGTGCGGAAGCAGACTGCCCGCATAATTGCCTCCAACCTTGACCGCGCCCGTGCCGTTGGGAGCTGCTCTGTCGTAGGAAGAAACCATGAAGTTGACCGGCGTCATCCCGCCCTTGAAATAGGGGCCTACCGGCATGCAGAAGACGCCGAAAATGTATTCCTTGGCGGGGCTCACGCCGATGTTGTCGCCGACACCGATGAGGAAGGGTCGCAGGTAAAGCGTGGCTCCCGTGCCGTAGGGCGGGACGAATTTCCAGTTCGCCTTGACGACTTGGTCGCAGGCGTCGATGAATTTCCCGGCGGGGACGCGGGGCATGAGCATGCGGTCGGCCGTGGCCGCCATGCGGGCCGCGTTGCGGTCGGGACGGAAGAGCTGGATTTTGCCGTCTTTTCTCGTGTAGGCTTTGAGACCCTCAAAACACTCTTGGCCATAATGCAGGGCTGTCGAGCCTTCCGAAATGGTGAGGGTATTATCAGTCACCATGCTGCCGGCGTCCCATGAGCCGTTCTTCCAGTGTGAGATATAGCGATAGTCGGTTTTCATGTATGCGAAGGACAATTTTCCCCAGTCGAGCGGCGCTTTTTCCATTGGACACTCCCTCATTCGATAGTTGTTTGTATATTTATACCCCTGGCGAAAAATCCCGTCAACTCGTGCGCGAAATAGCAGCTATACAAAAATATGACAAGAAAACAGGACTTTCGGGATTCACAGCCAAACCTGAACCCCTCCTCTCTCCAACTCTTGTCTGGATGGGCTCCCACGTCTACGCCTGCGGCTGCCGATTCCGCGAAAAGGATTGGCTCTGGTACCTCTACTTCAACGCCCGCGACGGCTGGCGCATCAAGGATGGCGTGGAGAGGATAGGGAGAATTTCAGGAAAACTTGATTGACAGCAAGAAGTCATCAAGAGACAATGAATGCCAAACTGATGAAAATAGAAGAATTATTCGAAAAAAGCGGCTTTCTCCCGAACGAAGCCCAGAAGAGCGCGCGTCCTGCTCTGGCGAACGGTCAACCTGATCGTATTCCAAGGAGTGGCGCCTTCGGAGATTTTCCTCAGCACCTTCACGGAAAAAGCCGCTCTCCAGCTGCGCGACGGACTCCGATCCCTCCTCGGCATGGTCACCAACGAGACGGGTATCCCCTACGATATCACAGAAATGTCGATTGGCACCGTGCACTCGCTCTGCCTAAAACTGCTCATCGACCGGCGTTTTACCGACAACCAGGAACGCAGGAGATCGCCCATCCTCATGGACGAGCTCGGCCAGTATTTTACCTCTATAAGTATTTAGCGATCTCTGGAGATGATCTATACAGGATTCTCTAGCAACGAGATGTTTAGAAGGAATTAGTATAAGATTTTACGAAGTAAAACATTACAAGATATAAAATTACTGCTAAAAAGCCTCGATGATGACGACACAAATGTCGTTAACATCATTTGAAACAGGAGATGTAACGATTAGTCGCGATCGTTACATATTTTTCGATATTTTGTAACGATCGATAAGGAAGCGTATGCAATCTGTAACGATACAGTTCGACCCGAATCAGGAACACCAGCTGAGCGCCGTGGAGAGCGTGGTGAAGCTTTTCGACGGCTTATCTCCCTACGATACCGAGGTGAGCCAGCTCGACGAAATCGTTCCGAATTTGCCTCCCTAGTACAGCCTGGATTCGGGCTGTCTTCTGGACAACCTCCAGTCCATCCCGCGCGAGGGCGCACTGTCTGAGTCAATGTTCGTCGAAAACGATTCAGGCTACATGGTCGAGGGCGTGAGCGCCGACACCTGGGAATACCCTGCCTTTACGGTGGACATGGAGACCGGCACCGGCAAGACCTATGTGTACCTC
>JBAQLW010000358.1:0-3433 GCA_049302175.1 Rectinemataceae bacterium | reverse complement strand
GCTTCGTGATTTCCAGATAGCTTGCTACGCGGCGATGCTCGAAGGCGAAGGTTTCGAGGTTGAAATGGGCTTCTATTGGTCCATAGAGACGAGCAAGCCTGTCATCGTATTCGGTCCGGGTGGGGCGCGGCCCAGCGGCGACGCCTTCGAGCCGGAGCGGAAAGCCCTTGCCGAAGCTCTTGCCCTTTGCTCGATCATCATCAAGGAAGGATCCTTCATGTCCATAAAGCCTTCGAGCGAAGCCTGCGCTTCCTGCATTATGCGTCCTGCCTGCAGGGCTCATTTCTCATCGGAGCGCCCATGAGCGTGCAGCTTCCCCCCTATCTTGAAAAACTCGACAGGCTCCAGCGCTCGGCGGCGACCGCCGACCACAACTGCGTCGTCACGGCCGGGGCGGGGGCAGGCAAGACGACGGTGCTGGCTTCGCGCTATATCCACCTCGTCGTCGGCCAGGGACTGTCGGTCCGTTCGATCCTCGCCCTCACCTTCACCAGGAAGGCGGCGGCGGAGATGTATGAACGCATCTACGCCGAACTGGCCTCCCAGAACTCGCCCTGGGCCCGCGAACAGCTGGACGATTTCCAGAACGCCCACATCACCACCCTCGATGCTTTCTGCGCCGACATCGTTCGGCAGGCAGCCAGGGATTTCGGATATGGCAGGGAATTTTCCATCGACGAGGAAAAGTCTTCCGACCTGGTGAGGGGTATCGCCTGGCGCTATGTATACCGCAACAGGAATAAAGACGGCATAAGGGAAATGCTGATGTCCTTCACTTTTGACGATGTAGCCGCCCGCCTTTTCGGCGACCTGGGCGCGCGGCACGTCACCCCCCTCCTCCTGGACGAAACCTTCTTCTCTCCCATGAAGGAACCCCTCGAAAAGATGGCCGCCGAAAAGGCGGGCGCGGCTCTGGAACAGCTCGCTGCCATGGCGAGCGACATCATTGCCCTCTCATCAGGCATCGCCGCCCCCAAGGCCGACTGCGCCGCGGCCTTGCAAGCCTCCTCGGCATTCCTTGCCGCCGACCCCAGGCTCGAGAACCTGTCCGACCTCTCGGAGTACCAGAGCCATTGTATCGCCTTTTCCAGCCTTGGCATGCGCTCCTACGGCAAAAGCGACGAAGAGCAGGCGGTGAAGGCCGTCGCCGCCGACGCCAGGCAAAAAGCGAAAACCTTGCTCGAATTCATCGATTTCAAGGAGAGCTTCCCCTCGCACTGCGCCCTTCTGGAGCGCCTGGATGAGTTCGCCCGGGAAGCCGCCGAAGCGAAGAGGCTAGCCGACCTGATGGACTTCAAGGACCTCGGCGCCTGCGCGGTGGCGGTATTGAAGCGGCGGAAAGACCTCAGGGCTTTTTGGAAGAACGGCATCGAAAGCATCATGATCGATGAATTCCAGGACAACAACGAACAGCAGAAGGAACTCCTCTACCTCCTCGCGGAAAAACGCGAAAGCTTTTCCGAGGGAATTCCCTCGAGGGAGAACCTCGAGGATGACAAACTCTTCTTCGTCGGCGACGAAAAGCAATCCATTTACCGCTTTCGAGGAGCGGACGTAGCCGTATTCAAGAAACTTTCGAATGAATTCGCCGGAAAAATTCCCGGCAATTTCGTGCTCTCGTCCAATTACCGAAGCTCATCCAGCCTCATAGGATTTTTCAACGCATTTTTCAGATCCGTCATGGCCGAAGAGGCGGAAAGTTCCAGGGCATTCAGCGCCGACTATTCCCCCATGGAACCCGCGGGGGGGAGCGCAAGCAGGACGGAGGGATTCCAATCCTCCATATGCTACCGGCTTCTCGAAGCCCAGGAGGAGGACGAAGAATCGGATGGGCTTCCCGGCCAGGATCCCGGCTCCCGCCTTCTGGAGGCCGATGACAGTCTCGCCTTTGAAATCGCCCACTTCATCCGGCGGTCAAGAGGAGAACTGGAATTACGCCAGCCCGGTAGCGAAGGTATAGGCTCAGGGACCAGAAAAGCCGACTGGGGGGATTTCGCCATCCTCCTCAGAACGACGACGAACCAGCACAGGCTGGAGAAATACCTCCGCCTCCTCGATATACCCTTCGATTCCGAAAGCCCGCGCGGTCTCTTCAGAGAATCGCCGGCGAACGACCTCTACGCCATCCTCAGCCTTGTTCTGGACCCTGGCGACAAGGCCGCCTATGCCGCAGTGCTGCGCTCGCCGCTCTGCAGGGTGTCGGACCGGGCATTCCTCAGCCTCATGACATCGTCAGCCGAAAACTTCGATCTGGCGGGCGCCGGCGACTCGGGCTATGACGCGATGATGCTCGGGAGGGCGAAAACCTTCTTCGCCGCGCTGAGGACCAAGGCGGGGACCTCGAGCGTGGCGGAAACCGTCGACTGGGCGTGGCACCAGGGTGTCCTTCGCCTGGACCTGCTTTCCCGTCCGGATGCTCATCCCTTTCTGGAGCATTTTGACTACCTCTTTCATATCGCGGCGGAGGTTGACAAAAAGCAGGGTGGCCTGGCCGATTTCCTCTCGCGCCTTCGCCCCTACATCGAAGGCGATTCCGAACGCTTCGAGATTGAAAACGTGCCAAGGACGAGGTCCTCGGGCGTCAGGCTCCTTACGATCCATAAATCCAAAGGCCTGCAGTTTCCCGTCGTGATTCTCCCTTGGGTTGAAAACAAAGGATCCAGCAGACGGGGACAGACACTCTGGGAGATGCTGCCCGAAGGGCTTGCCGTGGATATAAAACCCTATGACAAACCGGGGGCCACGTCGAACAACCTGTTCTTCAAACTCGGTTCTGAACTCAAAAGAGAGAAAGACCTCGCCGAGATCAAACGCCTTCTCTACGTCGCCTGTACGCGGGCCGAGGATCACCTTTTTTTCTTTGGCAAAAGGCAAAAGCAGGCCGACGAAAAAGGTCTCTCCTTCCAGTACTATCTGGAAAGATATCTGGCCAGCCCGGACGAGGTTCAATCCTTGGGCCGCATCGAGACCAGGAGCCTGCCGCGAAGGACGAAGGACGAACTCCGCCGCTGGTACGGCAGGCTCGCAGAACCTTCCGCCGACGATTTCGCCCATGCCTACGCGAACGCGAAACCGCTTGTCCGCGAATTGCGGCGTCGCCGCCTGACCGTGTCGGAGCTGAACAGCCTTGCGAATGGGGAATCCAGCGCTGGAGTTGGAGCAATGACACCTCTTCCGCTTTTTCAGGTCGCGCCTCCCATCCCAGCTGAAAAATTCGGCGACCTTTGCCACGACGCCGTCGAAAAAGCCCTGGAAAACGGCCTCCGCGGCGGCTACGAGCCGCCCGCAACACTTTCCCGCGGCCTCGATCCCGATAGCTTCGCGCGAGCCGTCATCGCCGCCACCTCGATGGCCAGAGGCTTCCTGGAAAGCGAATTCTGGCGAAGCCTGCCCAAGGCAGCCGAGATAAAAAGCGAAAAATCCTTCATCCTCG
>JBAQLW010000357.1:0-7236 GCA_049302175.1 Rectinemataceae bacterium | reverse complement strand
TCCCTCGGTCCCGCGACGATCTACGCCATGTCCCGCGACCTCCTCGCTCTCCGGGCGACGCAAGACAACATCGAAGCCCTGAGCGGCTTTCGGCCCGTCTATAAGGCCCTCCAGGCCATCGACAGGGCGATCGTGAGCGACGCCAGCTTCGACGCGGTTCTCTGGTTTCCCGACGAAGTGCCGGACTACGATGGCATAAGCCCCGACTGGGAGTTCCTCGGCCGCAGCGTCAAGAAGGGCGGGGCCGTGGTGATTGTGTCGACCTCCACGATGACGGCACGTTTTGAGAGGAATAAGCCTGCTTTCATGCAGCGCTTAGGCGATACAAAAAAGAAAGGTTTCTCCGCCTTTGTGGCGAGAAGGGTATAGTCCCGCGGCGAGCGCTTAGGGGTTTTTGAACCCAACGTTTCAGCCCGCAAAATGTCGTCATAACAATCGAAATGTCCTTGTCAAAAATCGAAAGCCAGTATTAACATGTTAGAACAACTCACCGAGGGGGACATCGTGATCATTCCCACAATTGGCCATCTAGGCGTCGCTGCCTGGGTACAGGAAATCGCAGAGCTGGGCCAGCCTGAATCCGTCGAACTCTATGGTGGTACGACGAGGGAATATGATGAACTCTGCGCCAGGCTCATCAAGGCTGGAACGTTCAGGAAGCTGTCGAATTCTGCTCGCCCGAATTCCTACCTCGCTGAATCGGATCCTGCCGACACAGCCCGCGTCGAGGAGAAGACCTTCATCTGCTCGCGGTTAGAGGGCGATGCCGGCCCCACTAATCACTGGGTAGAGCCGGGGGAGATGAAGAAACGCCTCTTGCCCCTCTTCGCCGGTGCCATGAAGGGGCGGACCATGTATATCGTGCCCTATTCGATGGGGCCTGTCGGTAGTCCCTTGTCGAAGATTGGCATCGAAATCACGGATTCGGCCTACGTCGTCGTCAACATGCATATCATGACGCGCACGGGATCCTCTGTTCTGGCCGCCCTCGGCGCCGATGGCGAATTCGTGCGCTGTCTGCATTCTTCTGGCAGGAGTCAGCGGCCTGAATCAGCCCAAAAAGCCGGCTGGCCCTGCGATCCTGACAGAATGGCCATCGCCCACTTCCCCGAAGAGCGTTTGATCTGGTCCTATGGTTCGGGCTACGGAGGCAATGCCCTCCTCAACAAGAAATGCTTTGCCCTCAGAATCGCCTCGGTGATCGCTCGCGATGAAGGCTGGCTTGCCGAACACATGATGGTATTAAGCCTCACCAATCCGGAGGGTAAGAAAAAATACTTTGCCGGCGCCTTCCCATCAGCCTGCGGCAAGACCAATCTTGCGATGCTGGAATCCTCATTGCCAGGATGGACGGTGAAGACCGTGGGTGACGACATCGCCTGGATGAAGTTCGGCACCGACGGGCGGCTTTACGCGATCAACGCAGAAGCAGGATTCTTTGGGGTTGCGCCTAACACTTCGCTGAAGAGCAATGCCAATGCGATACGCTGCACCGAGCATGACGCTATCTTCACGAACTGCGCCCTCACGCCCGAAGGGGACGTGTGGTGGGAAGGCATCGGATACGACGCTCCAGCAGGCACCGAAGACTGGAAAGGCAACATCCTCGCGAAACCGCCAGCAAAGGGTGAAAAGCTTCCCACTGGTCCTTTGGCCCATCCCAATTCAAGGTTTACTGTGCACGCCACCTCCTGCCCCTCCCTGGATGAGGCATGGGAAGATCCGAAGGGCGTGCCCATCTCGGGCATCATCTTCGGCGGGCGGCGTGCGACGACCGTGCCCCTCGTCTATGAAGCGCGGAACTGGGAACATGGCGTCTTCCTTGGCGCCACTCTTTCGAGCGAGACAACGGCGGCAGCTGTCGGGCAGGTTGGGCGGCTTCGCAGGGATCCCTTCGCGATGCTTCCTTTCTGCGGCTACAATATCGGCGACTACTTCGCCCACTGGCTTTCCTTCAGCAACGAGCCTTCCCTGAAGCTGCCGCACATCTTCCACGTCAACTGGTTCAGGAAGGATGAAGCCGGCAAGTTCCTCTGGCCTGGCTATTCGGATAACGCCAGGGTGCTCAAGTGGATGTTCGAGCGCTGCGATGGAACTGTGCCGGCCATCGACAGTCCGATCGGAAATATGCCGCTGCCCAAGGATTTTGACGTTCAAGGCCTTTCGATATCGAATGAAGGGCTGGAAAAGTGCTTAACCATTTCAGCCGATGAGTGGAAAAAGGAAATCGATCTGATCAGGCATCACCTCATCGGTCTGGGCGAAAGGGTTCCCGACGCCCTGTTCAAGGAATTGGCCTTGCTCGCGGATCGCTTCGCGGACAACTGATCGACGTTGGGCGCTCTCCAAGGGAAGGCACCCAACGCATCTCTTCGCGATTTCATTTGAAAACGTTGTGGATCTCAATTATATTATACTCATGAAGAAATGGGAAAAGATGATTCTGGAGTCACGCACTCCAGAAGACTATGTTGAACGCTCCCTCCGCTCAAAACTTCTGCCCTCCGAGAAGGCGAAGCTGGCTCGACAATGGATGGAAGCGACGGGTTTCACAAAGGCGGAAATTCTCTTCGCCCGGAACCGCAATCCCTTCTGGAAGAAGAAGAAGATGGAGGGAGCGGAGGAGAGAACCCGCAGGCGCCTGGACATGCACGACTACTCTAGAGGGCAGACTGTGCAGTGGACAAAGGAGCGTCTTCAGGAATTCCTCGAACTCAACAAGAAGGATTCCGCCGGCAAGTACCTTTACAAAGACTGGGAACTCGCCAGCCATTTCGACACCTCCATCCCCTCCATCCAGTACCTTAGGCGCAAATATTTGCGCGTAAGGGAGCTGCTCGGCCCCAAGGCGAGGAAAGAGAAGATCGTCGAGTACATGGGCAGTTCCGAGATGGTGCTCACTAGCGGAGGACCAAGAAAGGGCAGGTAGGCGAAACCTTCTTCCCTCGACTCAGCCACTCTTCGACGTGTCGGCTGTATCCATGCTCCGTCTATAGACGCCGTGCTCGGCTTTAA
This sequence comes from Rectinemataceae bacterium, assembly GCA_049302175.1. GTDB lineage: Bacteria > Spirochaetota > Spirochaetia > Treponematales > Rectinemataceae > CAYXUF01. The sequence goes on along the minus strand of JBAQLW010000357.1, from coordinate 4,221 downwards.
GGAGGGCAGGGTCTTTCTTCACTATATCGAAGGCGTCAGCCCTGGCGAGCTTGAGAAGTTCGAAATCGCGCAGAGGATTGGCGATGAGGAGGCGGAGCGAGCCCGATTGGGCCGTTCCAAGGAGTTCGCCTGGGCCGCGAATCTTGAGATCTTCCTCGGCGAGCGCGAATCCGTCGGAGGAATCGTAGAGGGCTTTTAGCCGTTGCACTGCATCTTCCGTGATGTCTTTGGAATAAACCAGAAAACAGTAGCTCTGATATTCACTTCTTCCAATTCTGCCGCGGAGCTGATGGAGGGCTGAAAGCCCAAAACGCTCAGCGTGCTCGATCACCATGACAGCCGCGTTAGGAACATCAACACCGACCTCGACGACGGTGGTCGCGACGAGGATTTTCGTCGTGCCGGCGACGAAGTCGTCCATGATTGCCCGCTTTTTGTCCTCCTTCAGCCGGGAATGGAGAAGGCTCACTGAAAATTCCGGGTAGATTTTGGCCGTTAGTTCTTCGGCCATTTCCTGAGCGCTTTTCAGCTCGGCCTTGTCGGATTCGCCTATGATAGGGTAGACAAAGAAAGCTTGGCGCCCTTGTGCTAGTATGTTGCGCACAAATTCATACACCTTCGATTCGTTTCCTTCCTTTGCCAGGTGCGTTCTGACCGCTTTGCGCCCTGGAGGGAGGTTTTTGATCGAAGAGACGGCCAAATCGCCGAAAAGCGTGAGGGCGAGACTACGGGGTATGGGCGTCGCTGTCATCATGAGCATGTCTGGAATGTCGCCTTTTTTATATAGAGCGATCCTTTGCATGACGCCAAAACGATGCTGTTCGTCGATAACGATGAATTTGAGGGCTTTGTAGACGACATCGATCGAGAAGAGGGCATGGGTGCCTATGACTATGTCGATGTCGCCAGCGGCCAGGGCTTTGAGCAGGGGAGGACGGGAGGCGTCGTCGACGTTGCCTGAAAGGAAGGCGAGGCGGAGGCCTAAGGGCTCGATAAGCTTGGCCGCAGTGGCCGCGTGCTGACGGGCGAGGATTTCGGTAGGCGCCATTATGGCTACCTGGCCTCCGCGCTCGACGGTCCGCAGCGCGGCGAGGAGGGCTACGATGGTCTTGCCCGAACCGACGTCGCCCTGGAGTAGACGGGCCATGGGGTGGGGCTTGTCGAGATCGGCCGCTATCTCGGCGAGAGCATTCTGCTGGTCCGGGGTGAGGGTGAAGGGCAGACGCTGGATGAGGCGCTCAGAGAGGAGGCCTGGCGCCGGCTTGCGTGGGAGGCTCTGAGAGCGTCGCGCCTCGATGCGGAGCGCTATTCCGAGCTGGAACTTGAAAAGCTCCTCGTAGGCCAGGGTTTTTAAGGCGGCTTCCCTCTCGGCGACGGAACCGGGGAAATGGATGGAAGCGAGAGCATTGGTCTTGCCCATGAGTCCTCGTTCAGCCACGAGGGCGGGCTCGATTTCATCTTCCACCCGGCTGCCGTACATCGCGAGGGCAGCCTTTATCAGCCTGCGCATAACGCCTTGGGTGAGGCCTTCGGTGAGAGGATAGAGGGGGATGAGGCCTGTTGCGGGCGAAGCGCCCTTGTCGAGCTTTTCGGCGTCGAAGGCCGATGATTGTATTTCGCCGTAGCGGAACTGGAACTTGCCGTGGACGACGATTCTCGAGCCGATGGGAAGGGTCTTTTCGAGGAAAGGCCGGTTGAAGCAGAGCAGGGCGGCCTCGGAGGAATCATCGTTCACGAGTATCTTGAGTGTTCGCATTCTTCCGAAACCGAACCATTCATGGGATGTGACGGTGGCGATGGTGTGGACCGAGCCTCCCTCGGCGAAGCGCGAAAATGGCAGAAAAGCGGAACGATCCTCGTAGTCTCTCGGGTAATGGCAGAGGAGATCGGCTATGGTCGTTATGCCCAGTCGGCCGAGCCGGGAGGCGACGGATGGACCGGCGCCGCGCAGCGTGGCCACTGACTGCTTGAGTTCGTGGAGGAACACCGGCTCAGTATACCCTGCTTCCTTCCATGTTGTACACTTTTTCCCTCCGTGCTAGCATTCCTGAACAATAATTCGACAAGGAGTAATGATGCGCGACGAGTTCAGGAAGCTCATAGAGATGGATCGCGAGCGCACGCTTCTAGCCCATGTAGGGGCCATTTTGAGCTGGGACCAGGAAACGTATCTCCCTGAAAGAGCTGTCGAAGAGCGTTCGGAGCAGCTCGCCCTCATCGGGGGAATGACCCATGGTAAGGCAGTGAGGCCCGAGATTGGCGAGCTCCTGGACGCGCTCGAAGCGGAAGGGAAGCTGGAAGAGAAGGAAAAGGCATACCTGCGTGTCGCCAGAAGAGAATTTGACAGGGAAACGAAGCTTCCCTCGAGTCTCGTGACGGAGCTGGCCAGGCAGACGAGCCTTTCCCAGGCCGCGTGGGTACAGGCACGAAAGGGCAACGATTTCGCCAGCTTCGCTCCCTTCCTTCAGAAGATGATCGATCTCAACATCGAGATGGCCTCAGTCCTCGACGCGACGTCGAAGCCTTACGACGTCCTTCTCGATCTCTATGAGATCGGGAGCAGCGAAGCCTCTATCGCCACGGTGTTTTCCGCTATGCGCGACGATCTGGTGAGAATCCTCGGCCAGATCAGGGCGCGCCCTCAGGTGGATGATTCTTTTCTCCACCGCAGGATCAGCGCCCAGAGCCAAGCGAAGATGAGCGAGTACTTCATGGACGCGATCGGCTTCGACAGGGGAAGGGGCAGGCTCGATACGACAGCCCATCCCTTCACCACGACCCTCGGAAGGGACGACATAAGGATCACGACGCGCTACGAGGAAGACTTCTTCCCTTCGAGCATATTCAGCACTATTCACGAGAGTGGACATGCCCTCTACGAGATGGGCATCGATCCTCACCCTGATTTCCGCGGCACAAGGCTAGCCGAACCTATATCGACGGCCATCCACGAATCGCAGTCGAGGATGTGGGAAAATATAGTCGGGCGATCTTTCCAGTTCTGGAAGAAGCATTATCTCGCCCTTTCCAGGATGGCGGAGGGAGCCCTCGATGGGGTGAGCCTGGAGGATTTCGTCAAGGCGATAAACAAGGTGGAACCCAGCCTGATAAGGACCGAAGCGGACGAGGTGTCCTATGGGCTCCATGTGATCGCTCGTTTCGAACTCGAATCGGCCCTCATTTCAGGCAGCCTCGCGGTGGCCGACCTGCCCCAGGCCTGGAACCAGAAAATCAAGGATCTTCTCGGTTTGGACGTGCCTAACGATGCCCAGGGCTGCCTCCAGGATGTCCACTGGTCCATCGGCTATTTCGGGTACTTTCCGAGCTACGCGCTCGGCAACCTCTATGCCGCCCAGTTCTGGGCGACGATGAACGCTCAGATGCCCGACCTGGGACGCGAACTCGAAATGGGGGAGAGCTTCCGGGTCCGTGAATGGCTTGGAAAAAATATCCATAAGCATGGATCCATCTATCTGCCCGGCGAACTTGTGGGGCGGGTGACGGGTTCGCCCCTGGATGCTTCCTATTTCACGCGATATCTCGAAGAAAAGTATTCAGCCATCTACGGATTCTGAAGGACTACATCGTCTTCCAAAATCTGTAATGACTGCGTTCCACATCGGCGGTTGGGATAAGGGGATAGAATTTCGTCTCGCTTCCGCGGGCGAAGATAAAGCCATGCCTCAGCATCTTGTAGGATATCTTGTCGATGGGACAATCGAGGGATATGCCTTTGACCTGCTTTCCTGGAGTATTCTTGATTTCAAGGACGGCTTCGTGCAGTTTCGCGGGATGGATGCCGGGTACGAAGCTGGAAAGGAAGGGATTGGCGTCGAATTCGGCCATGAAATCATCGATGGAAAATTCGAACTGGGCGAAAAACATGGCGGGGGCGCCTTTCGAGTTTTTTGGGTCGGTGATAAATGTGGCGAAACGCTTCAGATCGTAGCGCGTGAGCACCATGAATCGCACGGGGTTGATCTCCACAATGATGCGCATCTCGTCGCCCCGAGGTTCCGGCACAACCTTCGATGACTCGAGTTCAACATACTCGCCCGAAGGATTACAGAAGTAGAGGGTTCCCAAAGCCTCAAGATCGATGTTTTCGAGGACACGATAGCTCTTTATGAATTTCGTGGCCTTTGGTCGTCCGTCAGGATGGGGCAGGAGATTGCCGAAGGCTTCATCGATGTTGAAAAAGGGATCGCGCCAGTCGGGATT
>JBAQLW010000356.1:0-2158 GCA_049302175.1 Rectinemataceae bacterium | reverse complement strand
GCCATTCAGATCCTCTGCGCTGGCGAGACTTCGGCGCTTTTTGCCGTCAAGAAGATAAAAGTCAACAAGACATATATTACCATCCTCTCCGTCTCGGCGGCCTTGATCCTGTATCTGTCGCCCGTCCTGAGCGGCCTGCTCCCCTCCCGGCCATCGTCCCTGGAGATGCTCATCGCTGTAACAATGCTCGGAAGTCTTGCCTCCATAGCCCCTTTTGCCTTCTCCAAGGCCGCTACATTCGACGCTATATTGCCAGAAATTGCTGCCTCGCTTTTTGTCTTTTTCTACTGCGGAATACTGGGATCCTTTTTGATGTATATCGCAACCTGCTTCGGACAGCTTGCCGAACCCGTATTTACCTTTACCCTCATGACTTTCGGCAACGACAGCCTGGCATGGCTTGTCGGGATGACCCTAGGAAAGAAACGCGGCATCGTGGCGGTATCGCCGAGCAAGAGCGCGGTCGGCTTCATCGGAGGGTTCGCCGGGTCGATCATCGCTTCCTTACTGGCCTACCTCATTTTTCCGCGCAGCGGATTCGGCCAACCGGTGGCGATCCTTTTCCTTGGCCTGCTGATGGGAGTCTCGGTTATCCTGGGCGACCTGGTTGAAAGCGCCTTGAAGCGTTCTGCCGGCGTCAAGGATTCGAGCGCTCTCGTCCCCGGCCGGGGAGGCTTCCTCGACTCCTTTGACAGTCTCCTCTTTTCAGCTCCCATATTCGCATTGTTTTCGGCCTTCCAGGGCTTTTTCGCGCCCCTTGCATAGGAGAGTCATGAATTCAAGAAAAGTGATCATACTTGGAGCTACAGGTTCCATTGGACGGCAGACCATGGCATGCGTCGAGGCCGCCAACCTCGGATGCCCCGGGACTTTCATCGTCGTCGGGCTTTCCGCCAACAGGAATATTCCTGAACTCCATGCCGCGGCAGCCCGCTTCCCGGGCGCCAAACTCGCCCTCGACAGCACCGACGCATCAGGCAGTCACAACATCGACTACTGCGGCGCCGGCGCTTCCTCGGCCCTCCTCAGGGACGTGGAAGCCGACCTGGCGGTCAACGGCATCGCCGGCGCCGCTGGACTGGTGGCATCCCTCGCCGCTCTCTCCTCAGGCAAGAACCTGGCCCTGGCCAACAAGGAATCTGTCGTGATGGGATACAGCCATCTTGCGGCTCTGGCCAAGGAGAAAGACCGGTTCATCATTCCCGTCGACTCTGAACACGCGGCGCTCTTCCAGCTGGTTTTAAGACTGGGTTCGGCATCCATAACTGAGCTTTCGATAACTGCCTCTGGAGGTCCCTTTCGCGATAGAACCACTGAGGAGCTGAAGACAATAAGTCCTGACGAAGCAGCTCGGCACCCTGTCTGGAAGATGGGCAGGAAAATAAGCATCGATTCCGCAACCCTCGCCAATAAAGGCCTTGAACTCATAGAAGCCGTGCGCCTCTTCGGCCTGCCCGAGGAGAAGGTAAAGATTTTGATCCACCCCGAAAGCATCGTCCATGCCCTTGTGAGAACAAAGGATGGGGCTCTCTACGCGCACATGTCCTCTCCAGACATGCGGCTTCCCATCGACATAGCCCTCCATTGGCCCGAGGAAGTCAATTCCGCCTATGGAATCCTGGATCTTGCCGGAAAGACACTGCATTTCGAAGCCCCCGATACTGTCCGATTTCCAATGCTCGCCCTGGCTCGTTCGGCTGTGAGGATCGGAGAGGCCGCCACGATAGCGTACAACGCTGCCAATGAAATCGCCGTGGCGAATTTCGAGGAAGGAAGGATCAGTTTTACGCAGATCAGCGACATCGTCGCTGCTGTTCTGGAAGAGGAATGGTCTTTCCCTGTTCCCGATGCAGGCAGTATCTTTGAAACAGACAACAGAGCGCGCAGGCTTGCGCAGCTCGCCGTCACGGAGCGCCAATGCTGACTGTTTTATTGGGCCTATTAGGCTTGTCATTTGTCGTCGTTATCCATGAGTTCGGTCATTTCCTCGCCGCTCGCGCCCTGGGCGTCGAGGTCGAGGTGTTCTCCATTGGCTGGGGGCCGAAACTCCTGGGTTTCAGGAAGAATAAGACAGAATTGCGCCTGTCGGCGTTTCCACTTGTCGGATTCTGCAAGATGAAGGGCGATGAAGATTTCAAGCTCGCCCTCGAGAAGAAGC
>JBAQLW010000355.1:0-3026 GCA_049302175.1 Rectinemataceae bacterium | reverse complement strand
GGACAGTATAGAGGCCGCCGGCGCGGGCCGCCCAGGACTCGTCATCGCCGACACGGCAGGCCGGATGCATACAAGACAGGACCTTCTCAAGGAGCTGGAGAAAATGGACAGGATCATCACGCAGCGAGCGCCCGACGCCAAGTACAGCAAAATCCTCGTCCTGGACTCGACGACCGGGCAGAATGGCATGCGCCAGGCAGAAACCTTCCGTGGTGCCGTTTCACTTGACGGGGTAATCCTCAGCAAGCACGATTCCACGGCCAAGGGCGGCATGGTCCTGAGCCTGGCGAGGGACTTCGGCCTGGCCACCCTCTTTGTCGGAACAGGTGAAGGGTACGCGGATTTCGCCCCCTTCGATCCCGATCGCTTCCTCGACGAATTCATAGGTCTGTGACCCTGTGACAATCAGGGCGCTGTTCTTTACCGCGACTCGCTGGGGCTTCTCTGGGCGCCGAAAAATGTCCCTGAACAGGGCTATTCTGGCCGGAGCGGGTATAGCCGCCGGCGTCACGGCCCTGATCGTCGTCATCGGCGTCATGGGCGGGCTTCAGCAGGGATACATCGATTCCATCCTCGAGATTTCAAGCTTTCACCTGCGGGTCGAGCTTCCTGAAGCGTTCGACTTAGCCACCCTCGAAGCTTTTCGCGCCATTCCAGGCGTCTCATCGGCCGTCGCCTTCAAGGAAACCCATGCCCTCGCTCTCGGGCCTTCGGGTCAGACGACAACCTTGAATCTTCGCGCCTTCCAGAAAGGAACGGAACGCTATGATCCTTCCCTTGTCAGGGCTTTAGGCCTTCCTGAGAATTCCACGATGCCCCACGCCGAATTCCTCCTTTTAGGAAAGGAAGCGGCAGCCTCGCTCGGCATCGATCCGGGTCTTCCGGTGGAGTTGTTCGGAATGACACAGAGCGAAAACGAAGGGATCCAACCCGTGAAGGGAAGTATCATTCTTGGTTCTACCTTCAGCTCAGGGTACTATGAATTCGACGCTTCCATGGGATTCGTACAGCTCGATAAAGCGGGCAGTCTCGAACGCATCTTCTCATCGACCCCTCTTGTTGTCGGGATAAAGCTCGATAATCGCTACGCGGATTACAGGGCTGCCAAGGAGATCAGGGAATTGCTTCCCGCCGATGTGGGCGAAATCGTCTCGTGGCGCGACTACAATCGAAGCTTTTTCGGCGCCCTCCGGACGGAAAAATCCATGATGATGCTTCTCGTCAGCCTCATATTCGTCGTCGTCGGCATCAACATCTTCCATGCCCTGCGCCGCGTTATCGCATCCAAAACCTCCGACATAGCCCTGCTCAAGGCATGCGGCGCCTCGGATCGCGACATCCGCAGCCTCTTCATCCTGGAGGGTTTCGCTGTCGGAACGCTGGGCGCCCTCACCGGAACGGCATTGGGGCTTTTTCTCAGCTACAATATAAACGGCATTCTTGATTATGCGGCAAGCATCATGCGCTTTCTCCATTCCTTGACGCAAAAATCCGGCATTTCACCCACCGGCGATGACTTCAGACTCTTTTCGCCTTCCTATTTCTATATTGACGCTATACCGGTATCGATAGCGACGACGGAAATACTTTTCATCGCCGCGACGGCGATCGTTTCGACGAGCCTTGCTGCCTTCATCGCCGCGCGAAAAGTTTCGGAGGCCAAACCCTCAGAGGTGTTCAGGAATGAATGACATCAACGCAACATCATCCTCTACCGTCGATGTTATCGTGCGCTGCAGAGGACTTGTGAAGAACTTCGAAAGTCAGGCTGAAACCCTCCATGTCCTTAAAGGCATCGACATGGAGATAAGCCGGGGGAGATCTTGCTCGATCATGGGCTCGAGCGGCTCGGGCAAAAGCACTCTCCTGTCGATTCTCGGCGGGCTTGAAGGTTTCGACGCAGGCGAGGTTACGGTAGGATCCTATGCCCTGCACGCGCTTTCGGAAAAGCAGCTGCCCCAGTACCGCGGCGCCCTCGTGGGCTTCGTGTTCCAGTTTCACTATCTTCTGAAAGATTTCAGCGCCGTGGAGAATGTGGCTCTCCCCGCCTACATGAAGGGCACGCCCCGGAAGGATGCATGGGCCAAGGCTGAGTCCCTCCTCGAGAAGGTGGGCATGGCCGACAGGAAGGATCACTTTCCTTCACAGCTCTCGGGCGGGGAGCGACAGAGGACGGCGATAGCCCGCGCCCTCATCAACGCTCCCGCCCTCATCCTGGCCGACGAGCCGACGGGCAACCTCGATGCCGCCAATGCCGCGTTGATCAAGGAACTCATCTTCAGCCTTCCCTCGCTCACGGGGGCGACGGTCGTACTGGCTACCCACGATGCCGGGCTCGCCGCAGCCGCCGACTTACGATTTCTCCTCGCCGACGGGAGGCTTCAGCCCATATGAACTCAGGCCCTTCGCTCTTCATCGCCGCACGGTCGCTTCTCGGGCGCGGCAGCACGCGCAGGAAGGCATCCAAGCCACAAGACGCGGCGATAAAGGGAGAAAGGAAACTCCACGGCTCCGGGGGAGGCATGGCGGGCGCGATTCTCGGCATCGGCATAAGCCTTGTGCCTCTCGTCCTTGTCCTTGTCGTTTCGGACGGGATGATAGAGGGCATCACCCAGCGCTATATGGAGACGAAGACGTATCACATGCAGGTTTCGGCTCCCGACAGGATGTCGGCAAGCGAGGCTGAAGCCGGACTTGCCGCGATCGAGTCGCTTCCAGGCGTCGAGGCTGCTTACCTTGAGAAGAATGGCGGCGGTATCGCCGTTTCCGCTGTCGCGACCAACGCTGTCGTGATACGGGCTGTCGATCCCGGCTATTTTGCCGACCAGGGCACGGAGCGATATCTCCGTGTCGTCGAAGGTCAAGCCATTCCTGAAGGCAGGAGGGACATCGTACTCGGTTCTTCGCTGGCTTCGGTCCTTCGCGTCAAAACCGGCGATTCCCTCACCATCATCACGCCCAGCCAGGGTCAAGGGGGAAGTCCTGAATACGGTTCAGACTATTCCGGCACCACAGCCTCCGGATAC
>JBAQLW010000354.1:0-8111 GCA_049302175.1 Rectinemataceae bacterium | reverse complement strand
TGTCGGCGCGAAGCGTATGGAGGGGAATGCGCCCTTCCTTGAGCTCTTCCGTCCTGGACATGTCGGCGCCGCCCAAGCGGCCGGAAACGCGGATCTTACAACCCTGGGCTCCGCCCTTGATAGCGTTGGAAATGGACATTTTGAGCGCCTTGCGGAAGGAACCGCGTCCTTCCAGCTGGCGTGCGATGCCCTGGGCGACGATCTGGGCGTTGGTCTCGACTTTCTTGATCTCTTTGATCTTGATCTGCACCTTCTTGGAGGCGATCTTCTGGATCTCAAGGCCTATGCGCTCGATGTTCGCGCCCTTGATGCCGATGAGCACACCGGGGCGTGCCGTATGGATCACGATGGTGATGCGCTGGGGATGTCGGATGATCTCGATCTCAGCCACATCGGCGCCCTTCGTTTCGGGCAGCTCGCCGATGCGCTTGCGGATGTGCAGATCCTCGTGGAGGGTTTTGGCATAATCGCGGGGCTCAACATACCACCGGGAACTCCAGTCTTTGTTGATGCCGATGCGAAGTCCAATTGGATTTACTTTATTGCCCACCTTACGCCTCCGACTTCTTGCCGATTTCTTCGACTATGCAGGAAATATGGCACATCCTCTTGATGAGCATGTCCGCCCTGCCGCGAGCGCGGAACCACACCCTGCGCATGCGCGGACCCTCGTCGATGCGAAGCTCCTTGATATAGAGCATATCCTCACCGAGTTTGCGGTTGGCGTTGAGCGCGTTGGAGGCGGCCGAGACGACAACTTTCTTTATCATCTGGGCGCCCTTCTGCGGCATATTGTCGAGAATGGCAATGGCGTCGGTGTAGGGTTTCGCCCTCACAAGATCAGCCACGGGGCGAATCTTGAAGGAGGAGCCCATCAGCCATTTGGCCGTCGCTCGGTAACCGGTCTTTTCAATCATGGTCAGACCCCTATTTCTTCTCGGCTTTCTTGTCGCTCCCCGCATGCCCGCGGAAAATGCGGGTGGGGGCGAACTCGCCGAGCTTGTGACCGACCAGGTTCTCCGTCACATAGACTGGAACCCAGGTCTTGCCGTTATACACTGAGATAGTCTGCCCGACCATTTCAGGGATGATTGTCGAAGTCCTGGAATAGGTTTTCACCATTTTCTTGTCTCCGGACTTGCTGACCTCGGTGATCTTCTTGTACAGGCTCTTCTCGATGAAGGGCCCCTTCTTTACGGACCTTGACACGAGTGTGCTCCTCTTACTTGCGGCGCTTCGTGATGAAGCGGCCAGACGGCTTGTGCGTATCGCGCGTCTTGTAACCTTTCGCCGGCTGTCCCCATGGAGACACAGGCTGCTTGAATCCCTTACCTCGTCCTTCGCCACCGCCGTGCGGGTGATCGACGGGGTTCATCACCGTACCGCGAACCGTCGGCCGAATGCCCTTCCACCTGTTGCGGCCTGCTTTTCCGATCCTCTCGTTCATGTGCTCTTCATTGCCGACGAGACCGATGGTGGCGATACATTTCTTGAACACCATGCGAAGCTCGCCCGAGGGCAGCTTCAGGACGATGTAGTCGCCTTCGGTACCGGCGAGCAGGGCGCTGGCTCCCGCCGAACGGGCGAGCTGTCCACCCTTGCCGAGGGTGAGCTCGACATTGTGCACCGTGAAGCCGAGCGGAATGTTCTCCAGCGGAAGGGCGTTGCCCACCTCGAGGGAAGCCGTCGGACCGGACATGATCTTCTGTCCGACCTTGAGGCCTTTCGGGCTGAGGATGTAACGCTTTTCCCCGTCGGCGTAGACGATGAGAGCGATGTTGGAGGTTCGGTTGGGGTCGTACTCGATGCCAGAGACAGTGCCGGGAATCCCAAACTTGTCGCGCTTGAAATCGATGGCCCTGTACTTCTGCTTGTGACCGCCGCCCTGATGTCGAACGGAGATGCGCCCATTGGAAGCGCGTCCGCCCCTGCTCGACTTACCCTTCGTAAGGGATTTTTCGGGATTGCTCTCGTTGGTAGTAATCTCGTCGTTCACCACCTGGATTCTGTGGCGCAGACCCGGCGTGAGGGGCCTGAAAGTTCTGATACCCATATATTCCCCTTACTTCCTTAGGCGCCTTCAAAAACGCGGATCGTCTCGCCCTTGGGCAGCCTGACAATCGCCTTTTTCCAGGAGGCGGTGTAACCCGGCCTGCCCCTGAGCCTTTTGGGCTTCGGTGTCACGTTGATGATCCTGCAGCTGATAGGGTTGACCTTGAAGATCCTCCTTACCGCTTCCATCACCATGAGCTTGTCGGCGCGTTGGTCGACCTTGAAGACGTACTGACCCATCTCGCGCATGATATTGCTCTTTTCCGAGAGCACCGGCTCGATCAAAATCGATTCATATTCCATATTCGGTGCTCCTTATCAGTTCGCGTAGAACTCATTGAGTTGCTTCGCGGCCGACTCCAGAACGATGACCTTTCTTCCATAGAAGAGGTCGTGAGCCCTGAGCCTGTTGAACGAGAGATACTTGAGCCATGGAATGTTCCGCGCGGCGCGCTTGATCATGGCGTCGTCGTCCTTGAGAACGAGGATGGTGCGCTGCGGTGTCTTGGCATCGACGAAGGGAGAAAGGGCCTTGACGAGGTCCCTGGTCTTTCCCGAATCGATGGTGAAGTCTTCGACGACGGCGAGGGTTCCGTCCTGGGCCTTGAGACTCAAGATCGTCTTGAGGGCCAGGCGTTTCGCCTTCCTGGGCATCATGTAGGAGAAGTCGCGCGGCTTGGGGCCGAAGGAGATGCCGCCGCCCACGTACACGTTGGATTTCGTGTCGCCGTGGCGGGCGCGTCCGGTGCCTTTCTGGCTGTACGGCCTTCTGTTCGTGCCATGAACCTCACTTCTGTCCTTCGTGGACGCGGTGCCGAGCCGCGCGTTCGCCAGCTCGTTGTTTATGGCGTAATAGATGACGTCTTCATTGATGGGAAGCCCGAAGACGGCTTCGGAAAGCTCAAGAGTCCTGAGCTCCTTCCCCTCGGTGGAAACAACTTTACTTTCCATTGGGTCCTCCGCCTTCAGTTTTTCTTGATCGCTTTACGAACAAGAACATCGCAATTTCGCGGACCGGGAAGTGCCCCGCGAACCAATACCACACCTTTTTCGGTGTCTACCTTGACGATCTTGAGATTCAGGACAGTGACGCGCTCACGGCCCATCCTTCCGGGAAGCTTGATGTTCTTGAAGCTCTTGTGCGGATAGGTGGACTGGCCCGTCGATCCCGGCTCCCTGTGGAACTTGGATCCGTGGGTGGCGCGGCCGCCGCCGAAATTCCAGCGTTTCATGACACCCTGGAATCCCTTGCCCTTGGAAGTGGCAGTCACATCCACATAGCGGATTCCATCGAGAACGGCAGCGTCGAGCTTGTCGCCGACCTGCACGTCTTTCTCGAAATCGCGCATCTCGCGAAGCACGCGGGTGGGAGCGATGCCTTCAGGGAACTGACCGCCATAAGGCTTGGTCACCCTCGTCTTCTTCTTTTCGTAGACGCCGACGACGACAGCATTATAGCCGTCCTTGTCGGTGGTTTTCTTGCCCACGATGACATTGGGAACCACCTGCACGACCGTTACGGGGATGAGTTTCCCGGTATCGTCGAACACCTGGGTCATCCCAAGCTTTTTACCGATTATTCCGATCATTCGGTTCTCCTGCGTTGAACGCGGCCGGCACGAAGCCGGGCGTTTCTGCATTCCAGCAAGCTCTCAAGGCTTACTGCTTTATCTCGACATCGACACCCGCGGGAAGCTCCAGCTTCATCAAGGCATCCATCACTTCCGGCGTCGGCTCCAGGATGTCGATAAGGCGCTTGTGCGTCCTCATCTCGAACTGCTCCCTCGACTTCTTGTGCACGTGCGGCGATCTCAGCACGGTAAACTTGTTGATGCGGGTAGGAAGAGGTATCGGTCCTGAAACTTTCGCGCCTGCATTCTGGACTGTCTTCACGATACCGCTCGCGCTGTCATCGACAAGACGCACATCGAAGCCTCTCAGCCTTACACGGATTCTGTCTTTCATGTGTCCTCCAAAGATCCCTTGCACATGCGATTCCAAGCCGTACCCTGGCGGGCGCGCTCAACTCCATGTGCTGCGGGGCGCAAGAGCCCCACGAACCGCTCGGCACAACGGCCTGACGGTCAACTACCCGCGTGCGGACAACCGTCGCGCGAGCATGTTATTATCGCAGAAAACAAAAGAGCTGTCCAGCCCCAGAAGGGGGACAGACAGCTCTTTTCGTCGACCTATCAGGCGACGACGTCGACTACCTGGCCGGAAGCGACCGTGTGGCCGCCCTCGCGGATGGCGAACTTGAGTCCCTTGTCCATGGCGATCGGGTAGATCAGCTCGACGTTGATCTCCGTGTTGTCGCCGGGCATGACCATTTCCTTGCCTTCCGGAAGGTTGACGGTGCCGGTGATGTCGGTCGTCCTGAAGTAGAACTGGGGACGATAGCCGGAGAAGAAGGGGCTATGACGTCCGCCCTCAGCCTGGTTCAGCACGTAGACCTGACCCTTGAACTTGGTGTGCGGGTGGATGGTGCCCGGCTTGGCGAGTACCTGACCGCGCTCGACTTCGTTCTTGTCGACGCCGCGAAGAAGGGTTCCGACGTTATCGCCAGCGCGACCTTCATCGAGAAGCTTGTTGAACATTTCAATGCCGGTGACGACGGTGGACTTGTTCGGCTTGATGCCGACGATGTCGACGTTGTCGTTGAGCTTGACGATACCGCGCTCGATACGGCCGGTGACGACGGTACCGCGTCCGGAGATGGAGAACACATCCTCGATGGGCATCAGGAAGGGCTTGTCGGTGAGGCGGACAGGATCGGGGAAGAAGGAGTCCATGGCGTCGAGAAGCTCCTGGATGCAGACCGTGGCCTCGGGATTGTCGGGTTCGGTCATCGCTTTGAAGGCCGAGCCCTTGACGATTGGAGTCGTGTCGCCGGGGAATCCGTAAAACTTGAGGAGGTCGCGGACTTCTTCCTCGACGAGCTCGATGAGCTCGGCATCGTCCACGAGGTCAACCTTGTTGAGGAAGACGAGGACGGAGGGAACGCCAACCTGACGGGCGAGAAGCACGTGTTCGCGGGTCTGGGGCATTACGGAGTCGGGAGCGGAAACGACCAGGATGGCGCCATCCATCTGCGCGGCGCCGGTGATCATATTCTTGATGTAGTCGGCATGTCCGGGGCAGTCGATGTGCGCATAGTGGCGTTTCGCCGACTGATACTCGAGATGCCTGGTGTTGATGGTGATACCGCGAGCCTTCTCTTCCGGTGCGTTGTCGATGTCGTCGTACTTCATCACCTTGTCGCCGAACTTGTGTCCGCAGTACATGGTGATGGCTGCGCTCAGGGTCGTCTTGCCGTGGTCGATGTGTCCGATCGTGCCAACGTTCATATGCGGCTTGGTACGCTCGAATTTTTCTTTAGCCATATTTTCTTCCTCCTGTCGTGAATATTCTAATTAAGGCTCTCGGATTATAGAGGAACCGTCAAGGCTGATCAAGAGGCCTGAGGGGAGATTGGCCGCTTTTTTTGCCTAAATTTTAATGGCTAAAAGGGTTGCTTCACCGGCTCGTAACTTTCGAAGAAAGCCTGGAATTGGGCCTTCCCCTTGCTCACAGAGCGAAGTTCGCCCGCGAAGCCGAAAAGCCTGCCCATGGGAGCCCTGGCCGAGATGCTTTTGTTGCCAACGCCATCCTCGACCGATTCAATGCGGCCACCGCGGGCAGAAATCAAACCGAGAACGGGACCGAAATGCTCTTCCGGGCATTCTATTTCGATCCGCATCACGGGCTCAAGGATTTCCGATCCACCGGCGAGAAGAGCTTTTCTCGTTGCGAGGGCGGCGGCCGCTTCAATGGCGACTTCCCCATTGCGGCCTGTGCCGCTTCCCGGCGGAACGAAATCGGCGACAGTGAGGAACAGGTCCTCCATCGGCCAGCCCTGGGCAGGGCCGACAGCCATGGCGGATTCGGCTCCTCTTCGCGCCGCTGCCAGAAATTGCGGCTGGATGCGCAGACCTGGCGCGACGACGACTTCGTTGCTCGCTTCGCCGTTAGCCTCGTCTCGCCGGCGTTCGACCCGCACTTCTATCCTGAGCCGTATTCGCTCGCCGCCGAAATCGTGGTCAAATTCCTCGATGACGCTGGCGCGGCGCAGCAGACGCTCCCTGCAATTCACCCTGGGATTGCCTGTCCTGATTCGCAGGCCGAATTCCCGCTTGAGCCGCTCGGCGACGATGTCCAGATGGAGTTCTCCCTGACCGGAGACTTCGAATCGGCCCGTTTCCTTCTCTTCCCGGACGAGAAGCGAGAGATCCTCGAGGGCGAGGGACTCGAGCGCCTCCCTGATGGCGGCCACATCCTCAAGCGAAGAGGGTTCCATGACGAGGCTGACTACGGGTACGGGAATCTCCAGGGCCTCGAAGACGACGGGAAATGCGCGGTCACAGAGGCTGGCGCCCGGTTCGAGGCCTTGGGTCTTCAGCGCCACGACCTCGCCGGGTCCCGCTTCCTTTAATTCCATCAGCGATTCGGCATGGATGCCGAAAATCTTCTTTATGACGATGTCTTTCGAGGATCTGGCTTCGAATACTTTTCTTCCGGCTGTCAGCATTCCCGACCATATCCGCGTCCAGGCATAATTGTCGCCCGCGGAATCCCTCATGGTCTTGAAAACGAAAGCAGCGAGAGGTGGGGCGATCGTGGCTTTCAGCGGCGGAATGATGTTTCCGCCGGGATCGATGCCTGAAGGTATGGAGGCTTCGGCCGGGGAAGGGAGAAAGGCGACGACGGCGTCGAGGAGGAAGGTTATGGAACTGTCGACAAAGGCTGATCCGCAGAGTACGGGCACGAGGAGGCAGGCTTTCGTCGCTGCCGCGGCGGCGCGGGCCAGGCTTTCGGGCGGGACGGGTTTGTCGGAAGCGTAGAGGCCGAGGATTTCCTCGTCCCGCTCAGCCACTTTTTCGAGGAGTAGGGCCCGCGCCGCCAGGGCCGCTTCCCTGGACGCGGCGGGCAGTTCTGCTCGGTCGAAGGGAGTGCCGGCATCCTCGTCGTCGAAGCGCCACACTTCCATCCTCAGGAGGTCGACGATACCTACCCATCGCTGGCCCTCGAAGACGGGGCATTGGAAGGCGACCGCATCGGATTCGAGGCTTGCCTTGAGGTCTGTCACGACACCGAGGAAATCGGCGCCCGATCTGTCCATCTTGTTGATGAAATAGAGCCGAGGCAGCTTTCTCGCTGCGCTCGCCTTGGAGATGACTTCCGTGCGGGCCTGCACGCCCGACACGGCGCAAAGGGCGATGACCGCTCCGTCAAGTATCCTGAGGGCGCGATCGACTTCGTTGCCGAAGTCAACGTGGCCTGGGGTGTCGATGAGGTGGATCGCCCTTCCCTTCCAGTCGAATCGCACGGCCGCGGACTTCACCGTGATTCCATGGAGCCGCTCGACGGCGAGGTAATCGGTGGCAGTCGTGCCTTCATCGACGGCGCCAGTCTCCCTCTTGAGGCCGGCGAGGAAGAGCATTTTTTCGGTGATCGATGTCTTCCCCGCGTCGACATGGGCGAGAACTCCGATATTGCGGATCGCCTCCATCTCGAAGACGGGAGGATTCGACGAGGAAGGCAACGGCCGGTTCATGATGGCTTTAGTATAGTCTTTGTAGGGGCGATAAAAAAGCCGCCGCGAAACGGTGGCTTCTAATGATAAAACTACTACTACCACTTAAAGTGGGCGGCGCCGATAGCCAACGCTCGCCTGCGGCTCGCTATGGCCAATAAAGCTTTCGCCATTTCCAATAAAAAACCCCAGCAGAGCTGGGGCTTTTAATGATCAAAAGAAAACTATTACCACTTGTAGTGGGCACGTCGCCTTTAGCCACGCGCGCGGTAGCGCGCGAGAGCGAGCAAAGTGTTCGCAAGGCAATAAAAAAAACCCCGCAAAGCGGGGCTTTTCAATGTTAAAGTTTGACTACCACTTATAGTGAGCGAACGCTTTGTTCGCTTCAGCCATTTTGTGCATGTCTTCTTTCTTCTTGATGGCGGTGCCGGTGCCGTTGAAGGCGTCGAGCAGCTCGTCGGCGAGCTTGTCAGGCATGGCCTTGCCG
>JBAQLW010000353.1:0-11979 GCA_049302175.1 Rectinemataceae bacterium | reverse complement strand
GTATGGGAAATTGGACCCTGTTTGCGACACACGTACCCCCGGGTACAGGATCCGAATCGGGGAAATGCGCTCGGTATTTATATCGCAACGCCGCCATTAAGTCAACTCATCGCGAAGATACGCGAGGATTTGCCCCGAGGGAAGGCCGCGGTGAGTTGTCGGTACGGCTCACCGGAACGGCCGTTGAGTTTTTCCATCCTGCCCTGTAGTATCCATA
Source organism: Rectinemataceae bacterium (assembly GCA_049302175.1). Lineage (GTDB taxonomy): Bacteria > Spirochaetota > Spirochaetia > Treponematales > Rectinemataceae > CAYXUF01. The sequence continues at coordinate 11,762 of JBAQLW010000353.1, read as the reverse complement.
CAATGCTTCCTTTTTCCGAAAAAGCCCTTCTCCTCGCGCCCATGGTGGGCATAACGAACCGCGCTTTCAGAACCCTCCTCGATGAGCTGGGTGGTCCTGACTACGCCTTCACCGAGATGGCCAGCGCCGAAGCCTTCATCTCGCATGCGCAGTTCGAGGCTTTCTATACCGATGCGGGACCTTTACCGCGCTCTACCTCCGTGCAGTTCTACGCCCGCTCCAGCGCGGCCTTGGCATCAGCCTGCGTGGAGCTGCTCAAGCGCGGTGCAGCAGAGGCGCCGGCGGGCGTCGACATCAACTTCGGCTGCTCGGCCCCGCACATAAGGAAAACCGGCGGCGGTTCTGCCTGGAGCGCTGATCCCGCCGGCGCTTCCGGTATGGTTGCGGCGGCAAGGGCGGTCTGGCCGGGCATACTCTCCGCCAAGGTCAGGATGGGCCCCGACGATGATTACGGCAGATTCCTGGACTTCTGCGCCAGCATCGCGGGCGCCGGCCTCGACTTCATAACCGTCCACCCACGAACCGACGACCAACGCTTCAGGCGGAAGCCAAGGCACGACTTCACTCTCCGTCTTGCCAGCGACCTTTCCATCCCCGTGGTGGCGAATGGCGACATCGTGGACGCGGAATCAGCCGCCCGCCTCCTCGACGGGCGCCGCAAGGAGGCCGCAGGCTCTCCCTGCGGCGGTTCCGGCGCCCCTGGCGCCGTGATGATAGGCCGCGAGGCCGTGCGTCGGCCATGGATTTTCCGCCTCCTCCGTACCGAACTTCAAGGCGCCTCGCCCTGCCCTCCGGTCGACAGACTCGCTATCGGCCTCCGCTTCATCGATCTTGCTGAATCCACCCTACCCGCGGCCTGGAGCCTCGAAACGTCCCGCCGTTTCTTTTCATATTTCTGTGAAACCCTGTCATTCGCCCATCATATCAAGTACCGGCTCATGAATTCCCCCTCCCTCGAGGTCATGCGGGCAAACCTTGCCGCCTGTTTCGGGGAAGTGCCCGGCGATCGGATTGTGCGACCCTGCGACCGGATTACCGACCCGGAATGATGACCCGATCGTCGATCCACCTATGGTCAGGCCTCCGCATCCCGGTAAAATAATCTGTTGACGTTATACATTTTTACAAATATAGTGATTATGTAAAAAAACACTTACCCAGGAGCAGATATGGCGCAGACAATTCCCCAGATGTTCGCCGAGAAGGTGCAGGAACAGCCTGATGCCGTCGCCCAGCTTTCCAAGGACAAGCATGGGGTATTCCAGCCGGCGACCTACGGCAGCCTTCTGCAGAGCGCGGCCGCCTTCGCCGCGGGCTTGCGCTATCTCGGCATCGTGCGCGGCGACCGCGTCGGCCTGATTTCGGACAACAGGAAGGAATGGCTCGCCGCCGACCTGGCTATACTCGGCCTCGGCGCAGCCGATGTGCCCCGCGGCTGCGACGCCACCAACCAGGAAATCTCCTATATCCTATCATGGAGCGGCTGCACGGTAGCCATCCTTGAAAACGAGAAACTCCTCGCCAGGGTGATCGAACTCCGCCCTTCCCTCCCCCAGCTGACCACCGTCATCCTCTTCGAACCCGCCGGCGAGAAGCTGGCCGAGGCGACGGCTGCCCAGGGAATCTCCCTTTTCAGCTTTGCCGAGATCGCGGAAAAGGGCCGCGCATTCGAGCGGGAGAATCCTGGCTTCTACCTTGAAGAAGTGAAAAAGGGCGGGCGCGAGGATCTCGCCACCATCATCTACACGTCGGGCACCACGGGCGAACCCAAGGGCGTCATGCTGAGCCACGGCAACTTTCTTCACCAGACGGACTATCTCCCCACCTTTTTCGGCGTCAAGCCGGGCGAAACATTCCTCTCCGTACTCCCTGTCTGGCATTCCCTCGAACGAATCGTCCAGTACGTCATCCTCCAGTCCGGAGCCATCATCGCCTACTCCAAACCCATCGGCTCCATCCTTCTCGCCGACATGAAGGCTGTCCAGCCCCACTGGGTCACCACGGTGCCACGCATCTGGGAATCGGTGAAGGACGGTGTATACAAGAACCTCAAGGCGATGAGCCCGACCCTGCGGAACCTCTTCACCTTCTTCGTCGGCGTGGGCGAAAGCTTTTCCTATTTCCGCAATCACCTTCTCAAGCGCGTTCCCGAATTCACCCCCCGCTCAAGAATCCTGGAGATTGCGGCCTCAATCATACCTTATCTCCTCCTCGCACCCCTCTGGGCTTTGGGCGATATCCTCGTCTTCAGGAAGATCAAGGCCATGCTGGGCAACCGCTTCATCGCGGGCATATCGGGCGGCGGAGCCCTCCCGGGCTCTGTGGACCGATTCTTCAACGCCATAGGTGTCCTCATCCTGGAAGGCTACGGGCTTACGGAGACGGCGCCCGTCATAGGCGCTAGGCTAAGAAAGCATCCCGTCCTCGGCACCGTCGGGCCTGTCCTCAGGGGCACGGAAATCCGTATCGTCGGCGAAAAAGGTGAATTCCTCCCCGCCGGCAAGAAAGGCGTGATACAGGTGAAGGGTCCCCAGGTGATGCTCGGCTACTACAAGCGCCCCGACCTCACAGCCAAGATAATGACGAGCGACGGCTGGCTGGATACGGGAGACCTGGGAATGCTGACCTTGCATGGCGAGATCAGGATAACCGGACGCGCCAAGGACACGATCGTCCTCAGGGGCGGCGAGAACATCGAGCCCGTGCCCATCGAGCAGAAACTCGGCGAAAGCCCCTATATCCAGACCGCCGTCGTCCTCGGCCAGGATGAAAAATACCTGGCTGCCCTCATAATCCCCAAGCAGGAGAATCTCACCACTTGGGTGGAGGAGAACAACATCCCCTTCGCCGACTATGAGACCCTCGTGCAGCAGCCCGAGGTAAAAGAACTGATCGACGCGGAAATTTCAGAATTGATAAGCCCTAAAAACGGCTTCAAGCCTTTCGAAAGGATATTTAAGTTCGCCATCCTCACGGAGCCTTTCCTGCCCGGCAAGGAATTGTCGGCCAAGCAGGAGATCATGAGGCATGCGGTGAATGAAATCTATAAGAAAACGATCAAGGGGCTCTTCGCGAAATCCTGAGGAAGAAGCTCACTCTACCTCGATATCGCCGAGGACGCTTTTGACGTGGAGGCGCTTCGTGCCCAGCCCGATCCGGTACGCGCATCTTCTTGGCCCCGCGCCTGCAGAAATGGTCGTTCCCGGCGAACTTATCTCGCCCGAGAGCGTCTCGGCGCGGAACTCCACGTTGGCCTGCTCGAGCATCAGGTTTATATCGCCTGAATAGGAATTCGCCTCTCCGCCGCCGAAGACGTCGGAGAGTTCGAGCTCAATGTCGCCGTTGTGCGAGATGAGCCTTATCCGGCCTTCCGGCTTGAGGATGGAGATATCCCCGCTCGTCGTGAGGGCTATCACGTTGCCTTTTACCCGCGAGGCCTGGATATCGCCCCCATGGGTTTCCACATGGAGGGAGCCCGAAAGCTTCGTGCAGCGCACGGAGCCATCGATGGTGTTCACTGTGGCCGAACCGCAATTCAAAAGGGTTATCGCTCCCTGGATGCTGGATGCTTCGACGTTGCGCGCGCCATGGACATGGATGGCTCCCAGCTCGGAAATCGCGAGGATATCTACTTCGCAGTCCCTGATGTCGATCTCCCCCTTCATGCTGTGGACTTCAAGATCCTTTATGCGCTGGGGAACGCTCACGGTGACGCTGGCCGTGTACACTTCTTTGGGCGTCTCGTTGGTCATTATGAGGATGCTGTCATGCCTTCTGATCGATGATTTCCATCCTGAAAGAAGGGAAGAAGTGCCATGGAGTTCGTACTCGGCACGGATGAGGTCGTCGGGAGAACTGCTGATGGTGATGGCTCCCTCGGGAATCCGCAGAACCATGCGTTCGGCCGATTCCGGCTGAATGGTTTCCTGGAAATATCGAATCTCGAGGTCGGCGCCCTCACTTCTCATAAGCTCTCCTTGGCGCAATGCAAAACGCTATTGGCAATTTCATCATACCACAACCGCAGTTTTTTGGCTACCTTTTCCTGATTGAGGCTTGACAAAATGGAATACTGCGACATATATTTGGTTTATATTGTAAACTTGTTTACTGAGGCGCAATGAGTACATCATCCGACAATGAATTCCACCCAGTGGCTTCAATCGAGGAGCTCGAGCGCAGTCTCGCCGAACTCAGGTCGGCCATGAGAGCGAGCAATTCCCTCCTGAAGGCGGTAGCCTCCTCCTATCTCTATCCCACGCTCTCCCTCGTCCTTGGAGCGGCCTCCGTCGCGTACTGCCTCTGGGCGAGAGCCACGGCCGTGGATCCCGAGAGCCCGGGACGAGGCTTCTATTCCCTCATGCCGGCGGCCGTCTTTGTCGTATTCGGCACGGTGGGGCTTGTCCGCGCCTTCACCAGAGGAAATATTCGGTGACCAAGGACAAGGGGCAGGGCGGCGCGATACCGGACTTCGACAAGGTGGTCCACGAACGAGCGCGCCTCAAGATCCTGGTCTATCTTGCCTCTTCGCAGGAGAGCGAAGTGGGCTTCACCGAGATGAGGAAGGATCTGGACATGACGGCGGGCAACCTTTCGGTCCAGCTCAGGACTCTCGAGAATGCGGGGTATATATCCATACGAAAGAGCTTCGTTGGGAAAAAACCCTTCACGGGCTTGAGCCTCGCCCTGGAGGGGGCCCAGGCTCTGGAACGCTACCTGGACACTATGCAATCGATGCTTTCATTGCTACGGAACGGCAGGAAATAGGGAGGAAACATGGGCATTCTTTCGCTGACTGGAATCACGAAGGTCTACAGGAAGGGAGAGATCGAAGTCAGGGCCCTCGGCGGGATCGACCTCGAGATCGACAAGGAGGAATTCTGCGCCATAGTGGGCCCCTCCGGCTCGGGCAAGACCACCCTGCTCAACATCATCGGTTGCCTGGACAGACCGACTTCGGGAATCATGAAGTACAGGGACCAGGAACTGAGGATGCTGGGCGAAAAGGAGCTCTCCTCGTACAGGAGGGAGCATGTCTCCTTTATCTTCCAGTCCTACAACCTCATACCCGTCCTGACTGTCGTCGAGAACGTCGAAATCCCCTTAAGCATCGCGGGCAAGCTCCAGAAAACCCAGATGCGGAAGAAAGCCCTCGAGATTCTCGACGCGGTCGGCATCGCGGACAAGGCGGACAGGTTCCCCCGCGAGCTGTCGGGCGGGCAGGAGCAGCGCGTCGCCATCGCTCGGGCCCTCGTCAAGGAACCGGTGGTCGTCCTCGCGGACGAGCCGACCGCCAATCTCGATTCCCATACGGCCGAGGAGATCGTCCGCCTCATGAAGTCCATCAATAAAAGCATGCACACGACCTTCATCTTCTCGACCCATGACAGGATGATCATGGACGAGGCCCTGCGGGTGGTGCATCTCCATGACGGCCTTATCTCCGGTGACGAGAGGAGGGCCACATGACGAGGGTATTGATTTCGATAGCCTTCAGAAACGTGCTGCGGCATGGGAAGCGCACGCTCATCACCTCCCTCGTCCTCACCGCCGGCATCGGGATGTTCATTTTCTTCGACTCGATCCTGGCCGGCATGGACCGCATGACGATCGACTCCATGGTCGATTATACCGAGTCCTCGATGCAGGTGATGACTGCAGAGTACATGAAAGATTCGAGAGCATTCCCCCTGGAGTACGGCCTCGAATCCCCCGAAGGCATCATGGAGCGCTTGCCCGGCCTGGTTCCCGAGACCATAGCCTCGACGCCGCGCACAGCCTTCGTGGCCTATGCCTCCAACAGGATCGACAACCTGCCCGTGATTGGCACGGCTATCGATTCCGAGCGCGACAGGAAAGTCTTCAAGCTGTCCGAACATATCGGCGAGGGAGCCTGGTTGAGCCCTGCGCCGGCCGAGAACGAGATACTCATCGGCGGGGGATTGGCCAGTGATCTCGGCCTCGGCGTGGGCGACTGGCTCGTCCTTTCCGCAAGGGCTGTAGACGACGCGCTGAACGCCGACGAGTTCAGGATCGTAGGCCTTCTCGACGCGCCGGCCCAGGAGATCACGCAAAGCTCGGTGTTCATCGGCTGGGCCGCCGCCCGCGCCCTGCTGGGCGAGGACCTGCCCGTCACCACGATCGCGGTGTCCCTGCCCAAGTACGGAACGCTCGATCTGGAGCTGGCCAATTCCATGAAGGCGGGGGCTGCCGTGGAAGCCGCCTTCCCCGGGGTGAAGACCATCCCCATAGCGGACACTGCCAAGGATTACATGGCCATGCGCGACATGAAGGCCAAGTACTCCTCCCTCATCATCCTCGTCGTCCTCCTGATCGCCGGCGTGGGCATCGTGAACACGGTGCTCATGAGCGTGTATTCCCGTATCAGGGAGATAGGCGTCCTTCGTGCCTACGGGATGCTTCCCAGCCAGATCCGGAGGCTCTTTTCCATCGAAGGCACGATGATCGGCATCATCGGGAGCGCGGGCGGCCTGCTGCTCGGGAGCATCCTGGTCTGGGTGTCGGTGAAATGGGGATTTTCCTTGGACAAGATGTTCTCGGGTCTCGATCTGGGGTCCATTCCCATGGGAGGGGTCCTTCGCGGCGAATGGCACCCCTCCACGATGATGGCGGGCTTCCTTTTCGGCGTCATCGCATCCTGGATCTCGTCCAGGATACCGGCAAAAAAAAGCGGGCAAGCTCGAAGTCACCGATGCCCTACATTTCGTGTAAGGGAGGCAACGCATGAGAATCATACCCTTCGCGGCAAGAAACCTCCTCAGGAACAAGCGGCGCAGCGCCCTGGCGGCGACATCCGTTTTTCTCTCCATTCTGATGGTCATCGTCCTGCAGGGATTCACCAACGGCTTCCTTGACTCCATGGTCAGAAACTATATCAAGAACGAAACCGGCCATATCAATATCGCGACGCAGGGATACAGGGACCGCAGCAGGTTCATGCCCGTCGACGAATACATAGAAAACTCCCCCGCACTCGCCGAATCCATCAGGGCGGCCGTCGCCCCCAGGGATCCCGGCGTGATCGTCGCCGAGAGGATCCGCTTCGGCGTCCTCTTATCCTCGGAGACAGGGACAAAGGACGCTCTCGCGATCGCCGGCGACCCGGAGGTCGAGCGCAGGCTTCTCATGCTCGACACGCGAATCCTGCCCGGAGGCGCCTACATGAGCGGCGTCGGCGAGACGATCGTGGGCGAAGCCCTCGCGGAAGATCTGGGGCTCAAGGTGGGCGACGTTCTCAAGGTCGTGACCCAGAAGGCAGACGGGGGCATCGGCTTCAGGAAGCTCAGGATATCGGGGCTTTTCAGCACGGGCGTCAATTCCCTCGACGGCATGGTGTTCCAGATGAGCCTGGCAGACGCCAGAATCCTTCTGGGCATGGAGAACGGAGCACAGCAGATTTCGGTCACCCTCTCGGAAATGAGGGATGTCGCGGCGACGGCCGACATCGTCCGTGGGATTGCAGCTAAGAGCGGGAATATCCCGCTCTCAGTACTGCCATGGACCGCCATCGGCGAATACCCGAAGATGATCCAGTTGATGGGTCTCGTCTATTACTGGGTATTCCTCTTCGTCTCGCTTCTGGGCTCCTTCATCATCGCCAACGTCATGACCATGGTCATCCTGGAACGCAAGCGCGAAATCGGCATCCTCATGTCGATGGGCATGCCGAGGAACCGCATACTCAAGCTGTTCCTGGCCGAGGGAACGATGCTCGGGCTGGCCGGATCGGTGGCGGGAACCCTGGCGGGCCTGGGATTCATCATGGTCCTCGCGAGAAAGGGATTCGACATGACGAGCGCGATGAAGGGCTTTTCCTGGCCCCTCGACAACGTGATCTATCCCTCAGTCACGCCCGGCACGATATTCCTGGGCATCGCGATGGGCACGGCCGTTTCGGCGGCCATCTCCTACCTGCCCTCGAGGAGGGCGGCCAGGATGGTTCCCGTCGACGCGATACGTTCGGTGTAGCGCCCAATAGGGGCAGGAGGAATGAGCATGAAAATTCGTTCATACAGGATACTTTGGCTTCTCGCCTGCATCGCATGTTTCACCGCTTCCAGGACCGTGCTCGGGGCCCAGGGGCTCGACGCGAGCGGGATCCTGGCCAGGGTCGACGCGAACCAGGTCTATGCCAGCATCTACTACGAAGGGGAAATGGAGATCATGTCGGGTTCGCGCACCAAGACGAAAACCATGAAGGCATGGTCCTCGGGCAGCGGGAAGGCCTTCATCGAATTCTCGAATCCCGAGGACAGGGGCGTCAGGATGCTCAAGCTGGACAAGAACCTCTGGATGTATTTCCCCTCGGAGCGGGATACGGTGAAGATTTCCGGCGCCCTGCTCCGCCAGGGCATGATGGGTTCCGATTTTTCCTATGAGGACGCGATGGAGCCCAATGACCTGAAGAATCTCTACACAGCCTCGGTGGCGGGAAGGGAAGCCGTCGAAGGGCGGGATTGCTACGTGCTTGAACTGGTCGCGAAGAGCAAGGATGTTGCCTATGCCAAGAGAAAGATCTGGATCGACGCCGAGCGATTCATCGTGGCGCGTTCCGAGCTTTACGCCAGGAGCGGCATGCTCCTGAAGATCTCCAGGACCCTCGGCTACACGCAGATCGGCGCGCGCTACTTCCCCTCCGTCGTCGAGTTCTCCGACGCGCTGAAGAAGAACTCGCGGACGGTGATGTCGATGACATCCCTCAAGCTGGACGCGCCGATCGACGAGTCCAGGTTCAGCCTGCAGGCCCTGACGAAATGAAAGGCATAAAGAGATGAAACGCATTGCGCATGCCGGAAGCCGCGCCCTACTCCTTGCCGCTCTCCTCGCGGCGATGGGCGTTGCCGCCCGCGTCGGAGCAGCCGAGGAGCTGGCGCTACGCGGCCATGTCCAGCAGACAGCCTCGACGATGACCCCACTCTCGGGAAACCTTGCCTTCGAGGCAGGCGCCTTCACGACCCTGGCCCTCACCCTTGATGCCCGACACGATTCGGCCTCCCTGCGTGCTTCCCTGCATTTCTCCATCCTCTACGGGGTGGAGTCGGCTAACCAGTGGGCATCTCTCGCCACCTTCCCCGAAGGTGCGGATTTCATTTTCATGACACCTGACTTCGATCCTCTCGCAGCGGCACCGGACACTGTTTTCCTTCTCGCCCTGGACGATCTCGCTCTGCGCTGGGATCTCGGATCCTTCGCCTTCGAGGTGGGCAAGACCTATGCCAACTGGGGTCTCGGCAAGGCTTTCAGCCCCGCCGATTTCTTCGCCGAATTCGATTACGCTTCAGGCTCACCTTCCATGCGCTCCAAGTTTCTGGGCCGTGCAACCTGGTTCCCAGGCAGCACGGCCAGGATCGACTTGGTCTGCGATCCCTACTCATCAGAAGGCCCTACCCTGGCCGCGCGCGTCTACGCGACAGCCTTTGACTCCCTTGCCTTTTCCGCGGCGGCTGGCTTGCGCGACATAGTCGGCTCATCCTCACCGACCTTCCTGGGCGCGCTCGAAACCACCTTCGACCTCCCCTTCATTTCTCCCTATGGGGAGGCGGCCGTCCAGCTTCCGTTGGACAATCCTGCCTCAACCGAGATAAGCCTCCTCGGCGGGGCTATGGCTCGAGCGGGCGACCTCACTCTGCTCGGAGAATATCTATTCGCCCCCGGAGCCTCCCTGAGGCACAGCATCTTCGCCCAGGCACGCTTTCCTGTGGACGAGTGGATCTCCCTCTCGGCGCCCTTCCTGTATTACCCGGAACCGGGTTCCTTGAGCACGGGGATATCGCTCGCGTCCAGCGGTCTCGCGGGACTTGACCTTGGCATAACCGCCTTGGTTGCCAGAACCGCTGCCCATTCCTGGAGCGGCAAACTCGCAACGTCGGCACGCTTCGACTTCTGAGCAGCGATACTGGAACACAGCCCTCCTTTTATGGCATACTCGTGACGGCCTACTTGCCGTGTTTCCAGGAGGGTTATCGTGTACAAAAGTGTGGACCCCAAAGTCAGCTTCCCTCAGCTCGAGGAAGAAATAGTCCGTTTCTGGGAAGAGAGCCATACTTTCCAGAAATCCGTCTCCCAGCGCGAAGGCAGCCCCGAGTACGTCTTCTACGACGGCCCCCCCTTCGCCACCGGCCTTCCCCATTTCGGCCACTTCGTGCCCGGCACGATCAAGGATATCATCCCCCGCTACAAGACGATGAAGGGCTTCCATGTCGACCGCCGCTTCGGCTGGGACTGCCACGGCCTTCCCGTGGAGAATCTCATCGAGAAGGAACTCGGCCTCAACTCGAAGACCGACATCGAGAAATTCGGAATCGCCAAGTTCAACGAAGCCTGCCGGGCAGCCGTCCTGCGCTACGTGAAGGAATGGAGAACCATCATCACCCGCCTCGGGCGATGGGTGGATTTCGACCACGATTACAAGACGATGGATCCCGACTACATGGAATCCATCTGGTGGATCATGAAACGCCTTTGGGATAAAGGCCTTATCTACGAAGGCCACTATATCCTTCCCTACTGCCCCCGCTGTTCCACCGTCCTCTCGACGCACGAACTCTCCCTCGGCGGCTACAAGGACGTCCACGACCCGGCTATCACGATCCGCTTCAAGGTGACGAAGGCTCCGGAATCCCTCGCCGGCCTCGCCGACGGAAAAACCTATCTCGTTGCCTGGACCACGACGCCCTGGACCCTGCCCTCCAACCTGGCCCTCGCCCTCGGTCCGGACATCGACTATGTCTGCGTGGTAGATGGCGAAGAGCGTTATATCCTGGCCGAATCGAGGCTCGCGGCCTACTACAAGGATCCGAAATCCCTGAACGTAGCGTGGAAAAAGAAGGGTTCCGAGCTCGCCGGCATACGCTACGAGCCCCTCTTCCCCTATTTCGCCGATCTCTACGATCAGGGCGCCTTCGTCACCGTGCTCGGCGGCTACGTCACGACGGAAGACGGAACCGGCATCGTCCACACGGCTCCCGGCTTCGGCGAGGACGACTACCAGGTGCTCAAAGGCACGGGCATTCCCGTCGTCTGCCCGGTGGACGCCGAATGCCGCTTCACCGAGGAAGTGTCGGACTACAAGGGCCTGTTCGTCAAAGACGCCGACAAGCCCATCCTCGAGCGTCTCAAGGCCGAGGGCAAGCTCGTCAAGCGGGAACAGATCCTCCACGCTTATCCCCACTGCTGGCGCTGCCAGAGCCCTCTCATCTACCGTGCCGTAGGCTCGTGGTTCGTGAAGATCGATCCCATAAAGCCGATAATGGTAGCCCGCAACAAGGAAGTGACCTGGGTGCCCGCCCACATACGCGACGGCCGCTTCGGCAAGTGGCTCGAAGGCGCGCGCGACTGGGCCATCAGCCGCAACCGCTACTGGGGCAATCCTCTTCCCATCTGGAAATGCGAGGCCTGCGAAAAAACCGTCTGCATCGGCTCGCGCGCCGACCTGGAAGCGCGCTCGGGCGTCAAGCTCCACGACCTCCACAAGCACTTTGTGGACGAAGTGACCTTCCCCTGCGAATGCGGCGGCACGATGCGCCGCATCCCCGAGGTCCTCGACTGCTGGTTCGAATCCGGCGCCATGCCCTATGCCCAGGTCCACTACCCTTTCGAAAACAAGGAAGGTTTCGAGCAGCGCTTCCCCGCCGACTTCATCAACGAAGGCCTCGACCAGACGAGGGGCTGGTTCTACTCCCTCACCGTCCTGGCCGCCGCCCTCTTCGATAGCCAGGCCTATGACGCTTGCATCTGCTCGG
>JBAQLW010000352.1:0-6042 GCA_049302175.1 Rectinemataceae bacterium | reverse complement strand
GTCCAGTTCCATCCCGAGGCTCTCACCGCTAAGTTCCCTGAGTTCATTCCTCTCTTCAAGGCTTTTATCGAAGCATGCGGTCAGACGGCGTAGGGGGATTCAAGCATTTCCAGGCTGAAGGCGCCTGAGTCCATCCTGTACCTGATTCCCAGGGGAAGGGTGAGGGATGGGCTTCCGTGTCCGGCCTCGAGGCCCGACAGGATGGGTTTACCGCAGGGAAGGACAAGATCTCCGAAGATCTCGTCGATCGTGAGCGATGGTTTGCCGCCCTGGGGCTCGCAGCGCGTCCAGGATCCGACGATGATGCCTGCGCAGGCTTCAAACTTGCCCGCGAGGCGAAGCTGGTTGAGCATTCTGTCGATCCTGTAGGGCGTTTCGTCGATATCTTCCAGAAATATGATCTTCCCCTCCGTATCGAGTTCCCAGGCCGTTCCCAGGGTAGCGGCGATGAGTGAGAGATTGCCGCCGACGAGTTCGCCCGCGGCGCTGCCGGATGCGGACGCGCGGGGAGGGACACGAATGGCGTTGCCGCTCGGATTGAGGACGGGTGCGGGAAATGCCCGGCTTTGAAAAAGCGCCGCCTCGAGCGATGCCCGGCTTTGCGGGTCGAATTCCGGAACCATATCTGAGGAGGGCATGGGTCCGTGGAGGGTGACGAGGCCGGCGAACTGGCGGAAAGCCGTGTGGAGGGCGGTGATGTCGCTGTAACCTACGAATACCTTTGGATGATCCGCAATTATGGAATAGTCGATGCGGTCGAGGATGCGGGGGGTGCCGTAGCCGCCCTTGAGGCAGACGACGGCTTCGGTATCGGGATCGAGGAAGGCTTGTTCCAGCTCGCGGGCTCGAACATCGTCGCTGCCGGCAAGGTAGCCATAGGCATCGGCGCAGTGGGGTGATGCCTTGACACGTAGGCCAAGGGCTTCGAGGGCCTGGATGGAAGCCTTTACCTTGTCGGGGCTGGAAGCCGCGCCGGAGGGCGCCACGAGGGAGACGGCATCGCCGCGGTGGAGCCGGCGCGGCTTGAGGCGCCGTGCTGCCGGTTTCACTTGCCTTGCTCCAGCAGCCGCATTGTCACGGCCACCTGCAAAGCGACGCCGATGGGGAGACAGGCCTCGTCGATGTCGAAATTGTTCGAATGCAGGGGCGAGTCGATTCCCTTCGCCGCGTTACCGCATCCGAGGTGGTAGAAGGAGCCGGGGCGCTCCCGGACGAAAAAGGAAAAATCCTCGACACCCATGCTCGCCTTCTCTTTCCAGAGGACGGAGCCCTCTCCCAGGAGGGATGTCGCTTCCTGGGCGATGATGTCGACGACCCAGTCGTGGTTGATGAGAGCGGCGTACCCCGCCCTGATTTCCACCTCACCCGATCCGCCGAAGGCCGCCGGGATGCCCTCGACGACAGCCTTCACTCTTTCGGCGATGGCGGCCCTCTCCTCGGGGTTTGTCGTCCGGATCGTACCCGTCATCCTCACTTCGTCGGCGATGATGTTGTTGCGCGCGCCCCCCTGGATGGTGCCGAGGGTGAGCACCGCTTCCTGGAGGGGCGAGACATAGCGGGAGACGATGGAATGGAGGGCGTCCACAACCTTGGCCGCTATCATGATGGCGTCGATGCCCGTGCTAGGGTAGGCCGCGTGGGCACCTTTCCCTCGAATTGTTACCCCGAGAAAATCGGAAGAGCCGTTGAGGGCTCCATATTTTACTTCGACCTTGCCCGCCGGCACATCGGGCATGACATGGAGGCCTATTACATAGTCCACGCGGGGATTCTCCAGGCAGCCGTCCGCTATCATCTTCGCCGCTCCGCCCGTCGTTTCCTCGGCTGGCTGAAAGAGGAATTTTACCGAACCCTCAAGGCTTCCCCGCCTTTCAGCGAAATATTTCGCCGCGCCGAGGGCTATAGTCATGTGGGCATCATGGCCGCATGCGTGCATGAATCCCTTGTGACGGGATGCGTAGACCCTCTCCTCGGGCTCATTCACTGGCAAGGCATCCATGTCGGCCCTTATGCCTATCACCTTGCCGGCTCTGACGCCCTCAACGAGGGCGACAACCGACGTTCTCCGCTTTTCATAGGAAATGCCGAGGCTCTCGAGCACACGGCAGATCTCGGCCTGGGTCTCGAACTCGGCGTCGCCCGCCTCGGGGATCCTGTGGAGGGTCCTGCGTGTCCGGATGAGCCAGTCCTTCATGCCTGATGTTGCCTCGAACACTTCCTTTCCAGCTGCCATGTCCGACTCCTTCCTTATAGCCATTGAATCGTTGAGGTGGTGAGCCGATCGTCAAAGGCGATGGCCCTTCCCTCCTTCATATAGAGACGGGGTACGCGCCGCCCTATGCCGCAGAGCAGCTCATTCCTGTTCGTCGAGCCCCATTCGGAAGCCTCGTTCAGGCTGACCGCCCCTCCGCCCAACAGGATGACGTCATCTCCCTCCCGGGCTCCTTCAATCCCCTCAATATCCACCATCGTCTGATCCATGCAGACAAGGCCGATGACGGGCGCTCTTTTGCCGCGTATCGAAACCTGAGCCCGGTTGCCGAAACGCCGCGGATAGCCATCGGCATAGCCCACGGGCAGGGTCGCCACCGATGTGCCGACGGCCGACGCCTTCCAGGAGCCGTCGTACGATACCATCTCGCCCGAGTTCAGGCGCCGTATCCGCGCGATACTTGTCATGAAGGCTGATGCCTGGGGGAAGGGAAAAGCGTCGTACTCATGACCCATACGCCCCGGTCTAACACCGAAGAGGGCCGCGCCAACCCTCACCATATCGAGCCTGAATTCGGGATAGCGGACGGCGCCGATGCTATCGCCGACATGGCGCAGACCCGTCGCTATGCCCCTCGCGGCGCATCCATCGAGGATTTCCTTATAGAGGGCGAACTGGGCGAAATCCGACGCCCTGTCGCGGAGGGCGAGATGGGTAAAGACGCTATCCACTAGCAATCCCGGCATCGAGGCGATCTTCGCGATAGTGCCGACAGGATCCTCATAGGCTTTGATGCCGAGCCTGTTCATGCCCGTGTCCAGCTTTATGTGGATGGACAGGCTGCGCCCTGCCGAACAGGCCGCAGCCGAAAAAGCGGCGGCGTTTCCAGCGTCGAAGACAGTCGGCATGATGCCGTTTTCGACAACGATGTCGGCGAAGGCATCGGGGGTATGCCCCATCACGACGATCTTCGCCTTGGCATACGCCCTGCGAAGCTCCAGGGCTTCGGAGAGGGTAGCGACGGCGAGCATGTCGGCCCCAGCCTCGAGAATCGTGCCCGCTGTGATGACGGCGCCGTGGCCGTATGCGTCGGCTTTCAGGACGGCGGCAATTCTCACTTCGCTGCCGACAATAGTCCTCATGTCGCGGAAATTCGAGGCGATGACATCGAGATCGATCAGATAGTAGGTCTGGCGCCCGAGCCTGCGCAGAATTTCGTTGTCGATCGTCATATCGTTCTGCTCCGGACTCGTGGGTTGGATGATGGCAGAGAGCCGGCTGCCGCCAGGGTGTCGATCATGGAGTCGGAGAAACGGCCACCATAGATGCAGAGAGCCGGCCCAGTCATGAGGATAGAAGGCGCGCTGAGGTCGAGAGAGATGGTTCCGCCCGGCATCTGAACCTGGACGAGGCCTTCGACGAGGCCGAGCCTTCGGGCGACGCTCGCCGCGGCGCAGGAAGAGGAACCGCTCGCGAGCGTGTAGCCTGCTCCGCGTTCCCAGATTTCGATCCGCAGGGTATGCCGATCTATCACTTTCGCGAACTGCACGTTGGTTCGTTCGGGGAATAGCGGATTGTTCTCGATCAAGGGGCCGAAGCGTCGTGCCATATCCGACGTTGGTTCATCGATGAAGACGACGCAGTGGGGGTTGCCCATCGATACGAAGCTCGCGAGGAGACTCTCCCCTTCCAGCTTCAGTTCCCCCTGGATGAACTCGGGCAGGTCAGTTCTCAATCGAGCCTTGCCGGCCGAAAACGAAGGCTCCCCCATGTCCACCTTGATGAGGGGCGGATCGAGGTTCATAACCCTGGCGCTGACGATGCCGCCTTTCGTGCCCACATGGAATTCTTCGCGATCGACATAACCCTGTTCGGCGAGGTAGAGGCAGAAAATCCGGAGACCATTGCCGCTCTTCTCGGCTTCCGAGCCGTCGGGATTGAATATTCTCACCCAGGGGACAATGCCTTGCCCTACAGGTCCGGCGCAAAGCCCATCGAGGTCGTCTGCGGCGGCGAGGGGTCCGAGGAGGATGCCATCGGAACCGGGACCCATGTTTCTGTCGCAGATAGCTAGGACAGCGGCAGGCTCGGGGATGAAGGGGAATTCCCGGGGATCGATGACGATGTAATCGTTGCCGAGGGCATGATATTTCCTGAATTCCTCCGTCATCGGTGTCACTCCTTCGTGATGCGGGGCACGCGCTTGGAAATTCCGCAGGTCACTTCATAATCGATGCTCCCCATGAGGTGGGCAAGCTTCCCCGCCGGCAACCCGGGCAGGCCGAAGAGTGTCACCTCGTCTCCAAGGGCGGCCTCGGGGATATCGGTTATATCGATCATCACTTGGTCCATGCAGACCCTGCCCGCAACAGGGGCTTTCTTCCCCCTGACCATGACCTCGGCCCTGTTCGAGAGAAGACGGGAATAGCCGTCGGCATAGCCTATCTGCAGCAGGGCGATGCGCGACTTCCTCGTCGCGGAGAAGAGCCGGCCAGAGCTGACGCTTTCACCTTTCTCAATTATGCTGATAGGGGCGATCGACGCGCAGAGCTGCATCACTGGGCTCAATCCCTCGGGAGGATTGGGATCGGCGTCGGGCGAGAGGCCGTAGACAAGAATCCCGGGACGCACCATGTCGAGCCTGGCTTCCGGAATGTGGAGAAGGGCGGCCGAGTTGGCGATGTGACGTATGGCCGGGTAGATGCCGCCAGCCTTCATCCCGGCGACGGCACGGTCGAATTCCGAAAGCTGGTGAATCGTGAAACTCCGATCGGGATTGTCTGCTTCCGCAAAATGCGAATAGGCGCCCTCGACGACAAGACCGTCCATGGTGGCCAAACCGCGGCAGAAGGATTCAGCCTCGTCTGGCGCGATCCCCTGTCGATGCATGCCCGTGTCGATTTTCACGTGGATCCTGGCCGGATGCCCCAGGCGCAGAGCCGATGCCGAGAGGGCTTGAGCCAGTTCCACCGTGAATACGGTTTGGGTTATGTTCTGGGAGACGATGATGTCGGCGTTCGCCGGATCAGTGGTTCCGAGGACGAGAAGGGGCGAGGCAATACCGGCAGTGCGAAGCTCCAGCGCTTCCTCCAGGAGCGCTACCGCGAGGTAGTCGATACCCTCGCGATCGAGGATTTGCGAGACCGCAACAGCCCCGTGCCCGTAGGCATCAGCCTTGATCACGGCGCAGATTTTGGCGGCGCCGGCCAATTCCCGAAGCCTACGCAGGTTTTTGACGAGGTTCTGCTTATGGATATACGCCGCGGCCTTCCTGTATATCATCGCCGCGCGCCTTTTACCTTTCGGCTCATAAGGTCAGCTTCTTTTCCGAGCCATGCTTCGTCGAACCCGGCCGGCGGCAGGAGGAGAGGCTGCTGTCCCATAGAAAAACATCGGCCTTCGCCCCGACTTGCATGATACCGCCGCTGTCGGCTGCCGCAAGCCTCAGGGCTGTCGAGGGCGTGGCGCTCATGGATTGGATAGCCGCGGGAAGGGATGCGCCTGTCGAAACGGTGTATGATTTCACTATCTCCATCCCGATCCTGTTTGAGCCGATGAGGGTACCTGATTCTGAATAGCGAACGCCATCGGCTTTCGAGGCGACGGATTTCCCGAAATACGAGAAGTCGCCAAAGGGCAGGCCTGCCGATATCACGGCGTCGCTTGTCAGGATGAGCCGTTCCGGCGGGATGCAGAGCGAGGCTATCTTCATGCAGGATGCGTTCACATGGATGCCGTCGGCATTCAGCTCAGTCCATGAAGGGATGCCCGCCAAGGCAATGTTCACGAGGCCGCCGCCGCGGTGATCGAGCCCGCTCATCGCGTTGTAA
>JBAQLW010000351.1:0-6064 GCA_049302175.1 Rectinemataceae bacterium | reverse complement strand
GATCCCGATAGCTTCGCGCGAGCCGTCATCGCCGCCACCTCGATGGCCAGAGGCTTCCTGGAAAGCGAATTCTGGCGAAGCCTGCCCAAGGCAGCCGAGATAAAAAGCGAAAAATCCTTCATCCTCGCGCTGGGAGATTTTGTCGTGGAAGGGCGCATGGATCTTTTTGCCGAGACGGAGACGGAAGTCTATGTCATAGACTTCAAATCCGAAGCCGCGCGAAATTCAGGGGAGTACGCCGTCCAGCTCGAACTCTACCGGAGGGCAGCCTCGGCAATCGTGGTTGGGAAAATCGTCAGGGTCGGCCTCTTCTGGCTGAGGAATTCGCAACTTGAGTGGATAGACTCCACACTGAAAGACAGGGATCTGCTCTATCTGGCTGAGCAGGCGGCCAGAGGCATTGGACAAGAATATGCGTAAACCGCTATACTGCCGCCAGGCCATTCGATGAAGAAAAACACCCGAGCGGCGCCTCCCGCGCCAACCCCCACTCCGACCCCTATCCGGCTCTTCTGGCAGATCGCCAGGATCAACTCCATCACCCTCGGCGGAGGCTATGTCATCGTGCCTGTCACGGCGACAGTCTTCGAGAAGAAGGGCTGGATGGAAGAGAAGGAATTCTATGATGTCTTCGCCCGTGCCCAGGCCTTCCCCGGCCCCATCGCCCTGAGTACGTCGATTCTCACATCCTTGCGTCTCTGTGGCTGGAAGGGGGCTGTCGCCGCCTTTTTCGGGGTAGTGCTCCCCCCCTTCGCGGCCATCATACTTGTCAGCGGCCTGATTGGCCGGTACGGCTCTCTTCCCGCCGTCAAGCGCTTCCTGGCGGGAGCGGGAGCCGTGGTGCCCGGCCTCATCGCGGCGATGGTCTGGAAGACGGCTTCCAAGCGAAACTGGACGGCCTCAAGGGTCTTCGAAACGCTCGCTGTCGCCATCGTCCTCATTCTTTTCCCAGCCTACAGCCTGCTTATCCTTCTCGTGGCGATTTCCGGACTCTACTGCATCGAGGGACCATGCAAACGCTCGAGATAATCTGGACCTTTTTCAAAGTCGGCATCATCTCCTTCGGCGGCGGCTGGTCCACCGTCGGCATCATCAAGAGCGAAGTCGTCCCTCTCTGGATCAGCGAAGCCGATTTCCGCGGCCTCATCGCCATAGCCCAGTCCACTCCCGGCCCCATCGCCATCAACGCTGCCACGATTATCGGATGGCATCATGGAGGCTTTTTCGCGGCGCTCGCCGGAACCCTGGCCGTCGTCGCCTTTCCCGTCATGGCGATAGCTGCGACCACGCTTCTGGCGCGGAAAGTGAGGCTGGACAAGCTCGCTATCAATGAATCGCTACGCACCGGCAGCACGGCGATGATGCTGATGACACTCTGGGCGCTCAGGCCTGATTCGGCCGATCCCCTCCTCCTCGCCTTCGCCTTGGGGGCTTTCGCCATTCAGGCATTCACGAAGATCAATGCCCTCTGGGCGATACTTGGCTCCGGCATCATCAACGCGTTGGCAGGTCCCCTCATCAGGGGATTGCTGGGAATCGCCGGCTGAGAAGATCAGCACTCGGCATGGATCGTGCCGGGTCCGCATTCCGCCGGCTCAAGTATGTCATGCGGCTTGAATTCCAGTCTGTCGGGATGGATGATCCTGTATTTCCTCACAAAACCGCTCGGTCTGTAGGTCATCTTGGCTTGCCGCAGGCCTTCGTTGCCTAGGTCCTGCTCGCGGTTCACGAGCTTGAAGTAGGCGGGAAGCGATTGGGCGAAAGCCTGGTTTATGAACTGATAAATGCCCTTGAATCGGTCGCAGGCTTTTTCGAAATGCACGGCGAACATCGTGCCCTTGGCCAGGGGTTCGCCAAGGCACCATCCCACCGGCTGTCCCTCAATGTAATAGACAGCCCCCCTCATACCCAATTCCTCGAAGAGCTCCAGGCCTTCCCGTGCGGCACGGTAATCCCCATCGACACCTTTGGTCGCGCGCCACTCGTCGAGGACGGCGAGGGCGTCGCCCACATTCTCCTTCTTCAGCGGCTTCTGCTCGCATTCGTAGGAACTGATGAATCCGTTCACGAGATTCCGCTTCTTGTGGTACTCGCGTCCGGTGAGCTCGGCAAGGTCCTTCCTGAAATAGAGATAATCGAAATTATCCCTGTCTTCCTGGACGATATAGCCTCGAGCTTCCAGGTCTATGCGGTGCTGGACAGCCTGGCTTTCGGAGAGATTCTTCATGTACTCGTGGTTGAGCATGAGCTCGTCGAAAATATTCGTAGGCGCCAAGCAGCAGGGCAGGTAGAAAAATTTTTTACCCTCCTTGGAGCCTGCGATGACGAGACCTCCGCCCGGAAATTCAGCCACCCTATAGTCGTAGGTATGGCGAAAGAGATAGAGATTGGCGAAGGTGAATTCGGATATTCCATCCTTGAGCAGGTTGAAAGCCGGATACATTGAGCCGATCATTGAGAAATCGATCGGCGCGAATTCTGGGTACTGCGGTATGTTCGTGTTGTCACTCATTCATTCCATAATAGAGGAGCGAGCGGGGGGTTTCAAGCACCGGGGCCGCGATTCGGCTGGGTTGCGGCGGGCGCGAGCTGCGTGTTGCACCTGAGCCTTTTTCCGGGCATAATTGGTGCACCATGAAAGACTATAAAGCCAAACTTGACCAGCCTTACGTCGTCGCCATGACTGAACGTTTTCTCCGCTACGCGAAAATCGGCACACAGAGCGATCGTCACATCGATGATATTCCATCCACAAAAACTCAGTGGCGGCTTGCCCGGCTCCTCGAACAGGAACTGGGGGAACTGGGCCTGGAAGATGTCTCGCTCGACGAGCACTGCTATCTCATCGCGCGCCTCCCCGCCTCGAAAGGGATGGAGAACAAACCAATCATCGGCCTCATGGCTCACATGGACACTGCCAGCGACGTGCCAGGTTCGGACGTTCATCCGAAAATCATCCATGACTACGATGGGAAGATCGTCACCCTGTCAGAAAGCGAAAAGCTCGATCCAGCCGATTATCCCGATCTGGGCAGTCATGTGGGCGACACCATCATCACCACCGACGGTACGAGTCTCCTCGGAGCTGACGACAAAGCCGGCGTCGCCGAAATCATGACCGCGATCGAATGGCTTATTGCCCACCCCGAATCGAAGCATGGTCCCATTGAGATATTCTTCACCCCCGACGAGGAAACAGGCAAGGGGATGAACCTCTTCCCCTTGTCCAGGGTGAAATCCGAGGCCTGCTACACCCTCGATGGAGGAAAAGCAGCCGAAATCGAATCGGAATGCTTCACCGCCTACAGCGTGCATGCCGAATTCCTGGGCCAGGTGATACATATAGGCTCCGCGCGCGGAAAGTTCGCAAACGCCGTGGCCATGGCTGGACATTTCATATCCATGCTTCCGCGATCTGAAAGCCCCGAGGCTACCGACAACTGGTACGGCTATTATTGCCCGATCGAAATATCGGGATCGATGGAGAAAACCGCCATCGATGTCTACTTGCGCGACTTTACCTCCGAAGGGATGGAACGGCGCATAGCGGCCATGAAGGCCATCGCCGCTGCCGTCGAAGCCCAGTTTCCCTTGGGCAAGGTTCAGCTCACCGTTAAGAAACAGTATGTCAACATGAAGGAAAAACTCGACCAAACCCCTGCCGTCCTGGAAAAGCTGGCCGAAGCCATCCGCCGCGCCGGCGCCGAGCCTGAGGTGAAGCCCATCAGGGGCGGCACCGACGGATCGCGCCTCACCGAGATGGGCATTCCCACCCCCAATGTTTTCACGGGCGGCTACAACTACCATTCGCGCCACGAATGGGCATCGGTCGGCGAGATGTCCCTCGCCGTTTCAACCCTGATCAACCTCGTGGCGCTTTGGACGGAATGAAACCTCTTCGCGCCACCATTGTTTAACATCTCAAAGGGGACTAACGTGAGAAAAAGAAATATCGCAGCCCTCATCATTCTCATCGCCATCCTGCCGTCGGCTGTTTTCGCCCAGGTAAAAACCTCTCTGGACCTGCGTTGCGATCAGGCGGGAGCAAGGGTTTACATCGACGACAAGCTCGCCGGCTATACCTCCCCTAATTTCTCCACACTTATACTTCCAGGCAGCTACATCATCAGGGTGGCCAAGGAAGGTTACCCCGACTTTCAGACCTCCGTCCTCGTCGGGCAGAGCCCTGTGACGATCATAGCCACCCTTGGCTGGTCCAAGCCGCCGGCTCCCCTACCCCCGATGCCGAAGCCGCCCGTACCCCAGCCTCTCTCGCCCCAGTTCTTTCCCGTTTATATCGACGCAGCGAATGCAGTGAGGGCGAGCCTCTACCGTGATTCAACCTTCGTCGGCAGCCTGCCCTACCGCGGCGTCTGGAAACCAGGCATCTACTCGCTGCGCATCGTAGCCCCGGGCTACGGCGATTACATCGACAGGATCATGCTGAACGCGCCTCTGACCATCAGCGTGAACCTCCCCGCCCTCTATGTCGATTATGAAATCAAAATGCCTCAGTTCTTCGCAACCCGCGACGGACGCCCTGTCGAGTTCAAGGACATGGACATCTATCTCGATGGGCAGCGCCTGGCCTCGCCCTTTGGAAGGGCGACATCAGGAACCCACAGGCTCATCGTTTTTCTTCATGAGCTGCGCTTTGAAGCTGATTTCGAACTCACTGTGGGAAAGTATGCCGTGATCGAGCCATTTCTCGGCATAAGGGTCCGATGAAATCTCAAAATACTTGATATTTTTACTCGACCATGCTTTCTTGATATGATTTTGCCGAACGAGGCAAAATCTTTCCCACTGAACCGCATTTGCATTTCAGCGGCAAAGAACCCTATAATTGCATCGAGGATGGAGAATGCCTGATCTAATCGACATGAGGGAATTCGAACTGGTCGCCACACACACAGGGGTGTTCAAGGGCGTCGAGATCGACCTGTTGCATGAAACCCTTCTCTCCTGGAAAAGCTCGCCGGGCGACCCCTATACCGTCCTGGAACTACGCGATGGCAAGATCCTCGTCGCATTCGCCATCATCAGCAAGATCAATGGCAGGCAATCCACGTTCGATATCCGCTATATTGTCGTGGACAGGGATTACCGCTCGACGGAATGCAGCAGCCATCTCCTCCAGCTTCTGGACGAAGACCTGATGGGCAAGAACAGCTATGCCGTGATTCGACTGGAGACATCGGGGAAAAAGCTCGAGAACCTGCGCACGGAAGCCTTCCAGGAATCAGGATACAAGATAATCGGGCACATTCCGGGCTACTACGGCGAGGGCGACGATTATTATTACTTTATCAAAACCGTCTATCGAGATACGCCAGCCTTCTCTAAAACCGATTCTCCCGATTCTCCCGACGCCCCCGACGGTGAAAACCGATAACCGCTTGATTCTGAGCCGCCAGGCCTGCTATATTCTTGGCCGTACCGCCGAGGTAGCTCACCAGGCAGAGCGGCGCACTCGTAATGCGCAGGTACCGGGTTCGATTCCCGGCCTCGGCTTCATTCAAGTCTATTCTGCGTCCCGATTCCTCTTGTACTCAATTTTCCCGCCGATCAGGGTCATGTCCACCTGGACCTCGTTCAGCCTCTCTTTGGGGAAGGTGGTTATATCCTCGGAGAGGATGATCATGTCCGCGAGCTTGCCCGGTTCGAGGCCTCCCTTGCTGCCTTCCTCGAAGGATGCCCAGGCGCCATTGATGGTGGCGCAGCGGATTGCTTCCATGACGCTGATGCACTGGGTCTGGTCGAGCTGGACATTTTTCGCCCGGTTGAAGCGGTTCACCGCGCCGTCGATCAGGGCAATTCCCACCGGACCCGAGGGATAGTCGCTGGCGATACAAGCCTTTATACCCGCATCGATCATGCTGCGCAGGGCTATGAGGTACTTCATCCTCTTGCCGTAGAAAAGGGCGTAATTGGCGCCGATGGTAGTAAGCATGCCGGGATTGACCACGGGAATGACGTTCAATTTTGCGATCCGGTCCACGAGATCCTGATCCACAATCGTGCAATGCTCGATTCTGTGGCGAAGATCAGGCCGGGGATTTTT
>JBAQLW010000350.1:0-1845 GCA_049302175.1 Rectinemataceae bacterium | reverse complement strand
TGGAGCACGTGATGGGCGTCATTCGCGAACTGACGCATCGAGTCATCGTTCTCGAGGCGGGCGAGCTGATCGCCCAGGGGCCTTATGAGGAAGTATCGAAAAACCCGCGAGTTATCGAAGCCTACCTGGGAGGGGCCGCCTGATGCTGAGAATTCAAGCTCTGGAATGCGGTTACGGCCGCATGAAAGTTCTCGATGGCGTTTCCATCGAGGTGGGCGCCGAGTCCGTCGGGCTCTTCGGTCCCAATGGCGCGGGGAAGACGACCCTCATCGGCGCCGTCATGGGTCTGAACAAGGTCTGGGGCGGAACCATCGAACTGGACGGAAAGAGGGTCGAAGGCACGGAGACCCACCTGATGGCCCGCATGGGCGTAGCCCTCGTTCCGCAGGAACGGGAGCTCTTCCCGGGCATGTCGGTCGACGACAACCTCATGCTTGGAGCTGCCTATATACCCCACGCGAAGGACAGGACTCCTGAGCAGCTGGAAAAGGTGTTCAGCCTCTTTCCCATCCTCAAGGAGAGGAGGAAGCAGCTGGCCGGCACGATGTCGGGCGGACAGCAACGCATGGTCGCGATCGCGCGTGCCCTCATGTCTTGCCCCAAGCTTCTCATCCTCGACGAGCCTTCCCTCGGTCTTCAGCCCTCCATCGTGGCCGAGGTGTTCGAAGTGCTCAAGGAGCTCAAGAAAACGGTCTCCATCCTCGTGACGGAGCAGAATGTCCGCGAGAGCCTGCGGTCCATCGACCGCGGCTATGTCCTCGAGAACGGGAAGATCGTGATAGAGGACAGCGCAGAGGGATTGAAGACGAATCCCTACGTCCTCAAGTCCTACCTCGGGATATAGGAGGGATCCATGCCGGATTTTATCTCCGACGGCGTCCGTCTCCGCTATGAAATGTTCGGCGAGGAAGGGCCTGTCGTCGTTCTCCTCAACGGGATCGCGATGTCCATCGGGCACTGGAAACCCTTCATCGAGGCGCTCGGGACAAAATACCGGTTTCTCTGCCATGACATGAGGGGGCAAGCCCTGAGCGACAGGCCAAAGGGCGACTATAACCTCGAAGGCCATATCGATCTCAAGCACGAGGGCTTCTCCGCTATAATCGCGGATGCCATACGCGGAGCGAGGCTCAAAGTACTGCCTGGGGCCGGCCACGTCTCCGTCAAAGAACAGCCGATCGCCGTGGCTTCAACGATCCAAGCCTGTCTGTCGGATCTACCGGAGGCGAAACAATGACAAACGCATTTCTTCTCATCGGCGGATTGCAGCTTTTCTACGCCGCAAGCGGAAGCGGCCAACCTGTCGTGTATATACACGGAAATACCGGATCAAGCCGATGGTTTTCGCGGGTCATGGATATCCCGGGGTATCAGTGCTTCGCGATCGATCTGCCCAATTTCGGCAAGTCGTCGCCGCTTGAAAGAGCGCCCGATCTCCATGTTTACGCCGATTATGTCGGGGAGTTTATAGAGGCTCTCAAGTTGAAATCGCCCATCGTCGTCGGCCATTCCCTGGGCGGCGCCGTCGCCCAGTCGCTCGCCGTAAGAAAACCAGACTTAGTTGGATCTCTCATTCTCGTCGATTCGGCCTCGCCGAAAGGCCTTATAACGCCGCGCGAACGTTATCCTTTTATCGAGATGATGAGGAAGGACAGGAGCATCCTTTCGAAAGCCCTCGCGGCGACGGTTCCAACGCTGCGGGATCCGGCATTCTTCGAGAGCCTCGTCGATGACGCCGCGGCGATGGCCGAAAAAGCCTGGACGGGGAATGCCGATGCCTTGTCGAGCTTCGATATATCGGACCGCGCATCGTCCTTTGATAAGCCTGTCCTCGTGATATGGGGG
>JBAQLW010000349.1:0-10855 GCA_049302175.1 Rectinemataceae bacterium | reverse complement strand
GAGTCCAAGTGGTTCAATGAACCGTTCTTAAGGTTGGTGAAGAGGGTCTTCAGGTCGGGATTCTGTCCCCCCTGGAGAAGAGGGCTTGCAAGGAATCTGTCGTACATGGCGATATTGTCGATCTCAGCCTGTACACCAGCCTTGTAGGCATCGAGGAGAGTTGCAGGCACTTGGACGTAATTGGCTGCCTCGTCCCAGGGAAACTGCAATGTGTAGGCGGCGAAGGCGTCCTTGAGCCAGGCAAGATGGTTTTCCTCGGCGCTCTTGATATTGGTGAAAGGCCGGGCAGCACCGAACTTGGCCATGATGGCGACATACTCGGCGCGGGCGAAGTATTCGTCCTGGGCGGCATAGAGGAGCATGTCCTCTATGGTGAGGGAGTCGTCGGCCTTGGCGGCCGCGTTGCCGTAAGCCGCAAGTGTTCCGGCCGCTCCAGCCGCCGCGAGAGTGAGGGAAACCATCAGCGCAAAGGCGATGGCGCGAACTGTTCTTTTCATTGTGATACTCCTTTTCTACATTTTCGCCATGTGATCTTTTTAATATCCTGATGGCGTATAAATATATCAGCAAGATTCATGCCAACATAAACATAATAAACTATTCATTACTCCATATGAATATAGCAAGTGCTATTGAAAAACCGGCATTGAGGTGCGTTCAGGTATGGGCAATAATTGCCCATTTTCTAAAGATTCGCGGCTTCTATATCCTTGAAGTAGCGTACCGTACCCACCTTGAGCTCGAGCGTGGAATCCTCATCGCATACGATTATCGCCTTTTTGTGGAGCTGGAGGCAGGAGATCGTCCACATATGGTTTATCCCATCCTCGACCCCATGCTTCAGCGCTCTGGCTTGGCCATGACCATTGACCAGGATCATCACTTCCTTCGCGTCCATGACGGTTCCTACGCCGACAGTGAGGGCGGTGGAGGGAACCTTGGTCGGGTCGCCTCCGAAAAATCGCGCGTTGGCATGCTTTGTATCCATGGTGAGGGTTTTTACGCGGGTCCGGGAATTGAGGGAAGATCCGGGCTCGTTGAAGGCGATGTGGCCATCGGGTCCTATACCGCCCACGAAGAGATCGATGCCGCCCGCCTCCAGAATTTTCTCCTCATAGCGTGAACACTCGGCTTCGATATCGGGGGCCATCCCATCGAGAATGTGGACATTTTCCTTTTTGATGTCTATGTGGGAAAAAAAGTTGTCCCACATGAAACGGTGATAGCTCTGGGGATGATCCTTCGTGAGTCCCACATATTCGTCCATGTTGAAGGTCACCACATTCTTGAACGAAACAAGGCCGGCGCGGTTCATTTCTATGAGGCGGCGGTACATGCCGAGAGGGGATGAACCCGTAGGCAGGCCAAGAACGAAGGGCTTGCCGGCTCCGGCCGCCTGAATCCTAGCCGCCACATAGTTGGCTGCCCATGAGGTCATGTCAGCGTAGTTTTTCTGGATGATCAGTCGCATTTTTTCTCCTTTTTTAGCTTATATTATTTTACCGGTGGGCTGCCGGCATTTCTCAAGCGGAGAAGACGAATCGCCCCCTGACCATGCTCATTACGACGGAAAAATCCTGCGAAAGGACGGTGAGGTCGGCGAAATATCCCGGGCTTATCTCGCCGCGCTTGGGCAGCCGCAGGATGCGGGCGGGATTGGGCGAGGCCATCTTCACAGCCACTTCGAGGGGTATGCCGAAACGCAGGAGATTCCTGAGGCCTTCGAGCATGGTGAGTGAACTGCCCGCGATGACATGGTCGGATTTCCTCAGAAAAAGCTTTTCCACCAATTCCACTTCCTCGTTGTTCGCGAAGAAAGGTCCCTTTTCCTGCTCCGTGGGCTTCAGGGCGTCCGTCACGAGGACGATATTGGTATCGGGCTTGTCCCGCACCAGGAGGCGGATGAGGTCGGGGTGGACGTGCTTGCCGTCGGCGATGATCTCGCAGGAAAGATCGGACTGTATGAGTATGGCGCCCACGGCGTTAGGGTTTCTGTGGTCGAGCCTGCTCATGGCGTTGAAGAAGTGGGTCGAATGGCGGATGCCCGCCTGCATGCCTTCGATCATGTTCTCGTAGGTGGCGTCGGTGTGTCCTGCCTGGAGAACGATGCCCGCCTTGTTGCAGTAAAGGGCCAGTTCGCGCATGCCTTTCAGCTCGGGCGCGACGGTCATGTTGACGATATGGCCTTCGCTCACGCCGTAGAGCCTGTGCATCAGCTCGAGATCGACGGGGCGCACGAATTCGACGCGCTGCACCCCCAGTCTGGCCGGCGAGATGAAGGGCCCTTCGAGATGAACGCCGAGGATGGTGGCGCCCCTTTCGAGCCCCATCGCGGCGACTATGGCGCGGATTCCCGCTGTCATATCCTCTTCCGACATCGGGTAGAGGGTCGGGCAGAAAGCCGAGACGCCGAAACGGGCGAGCTTTTCAGACATGTGGAGTATGGAATCGACGGAAAGATCCTCGGTGCCGAATCCCGCGATCCCGTGGATGTGGGAATCGATCAGTCCGGGAACAATGTAGGCTCCCTCCGCGTCGATGACCTTGTCGGCGGCCGAAAAATGCTTCTGAAGGAAGCGGCGTTCGGAAAAGATATCGACGATGGTTTCGCCCTCGATGAGGACGGCGCTCTCCGGCATCTGGGCGTAGCCCGCGACGACGGTAGCGTTATGGATGCAGATATATGGCATAGGGCTCCCGAATTATCCGATCAATGGCTTCATTATAGAAGGGAAGCGCCGGAAATCAATACGCGGAGGAGCCAAGACGGGCGCGCCAAGGCAGGGTGGAGCCCAAAGGGCAAATCGATGCGTGAAAAAGGGCCGTCCCCTTTCGAGGACGGCCCTGATGGTACTTTTATGGAATCCGTGGATCACCACTCGGTGGAGGCGGAAGTCGCGTCCGCCTCGGGCGCCCCAGCCTCGGGACTAGCCGCTTCCGGGCTTGCCGCTTCCGGGCTTGCCGCTTCCGGTGCCGCGGTTCCCTGGGATGTCGATTCGGTAGCCGTGGGCTCAGGGCTGGCGGGCTCTACGGCAGGCTGCTGCGTATCGGCGGCAGGCTGCGCCTCGGCGGCAGGCTGCGTATCGGCGGCCGGAGCCTGGGCCGCGTTCAGAGCATCGTTCCACTGGGCCTTGAGCTGTTCGATCATGGTGAAGACTTCGTTGCCCTCGGGATAGGTTTTCCTGAAATACTCCTCGGCCTTTTCGAGGTCGGCGAGGGCCGGTGCAATGGCCTCAGGAGTCTGGGCTGTTTCGCCGGCCAGCAGTGCCCTGTAAAAATAGAGAGCCGCGAAAGCCTCGTCGTCTGTGGTCTGTGCGATTGTCCGATCCAGGTAACTGAAGCCCGAAACGTAATCGTTCACGGAGAGCCAGGTCGAAAGCAAAGAACGGATGACATCGGGATTTCCGGGAAAGGCCGCGGTGACGGCATCGGCCGCCGCGTCGGCCGCGCCGGCGTCGCCAAGCTGGACAGCCACGATGTGGCGGATCAAACCGGGTATGTATTGGCCCGGAAAACTTGCCTCAAAGCCTACCATGTAGCGTTCGAGAGTATCCTTGTCCGTTGTAGACAGCCCGGTCTTGATGGCCGTTATGTAGGCGTCGTTCAACTCGTTGTCATCGGTCGGCGAGGCGATTACCTTGTCGGCCAAGGGATACACGTCTGCATAGCGGCCAGTGGCGAAATAGACATCGGCGAGGCGCAGGTTCAACCCGTTGTTGTCAGGCTGTAGTTCGAGGCTTTTGGCTATAACGGACTCGGCTGCCTCGAATCGCTCCATGGCGACCAGGATTTCGGATTGCCTGTCCAGGCTTCCTGCCGTGAATGTATCGTATGCCAGTGCTCTTTCGTACTGTTCGGCGCCCATGGCGAGCGTTTCCATATCATCCTGGATCCACTGGCCTTCGTAATTCTTCCAGACGCTGTGGTAGAAATCCCCGAGCATCATGGAAAGGACGGGAGGAACGGCTTCGCCCTTGTCTTCGATAACCTTGGCCAGATCGCCGGGGTTGAACTCGACAGGTTCGACTACATCGATGCCGCCCAATCGAGCAAATTCCAGGTCCTGACCTTCGGCGAGGTCGACAAAGCCGAAGATGAGATGGAGGTTGGTCTGTGCATAGCCATCGAGGGCCAGGCGGATCTTTTCGGCCAGCACGTAAGGATTGCTGTTTGTCGTGTCGAATTCGGAGAGAGCCGTCCAGGCGGAAGCCCACTTGCCCTGGGCAGCGAGTTCCTCAGCCTTGGCGACGATCGCTCGATCGGCTTCCGGGGCGTCGCTGTAAAAATCCGTCGCCGGCAGGGCTTGGGCGAAGGCCAGACCGCCTGCGGCGAACATGAGGATCAGCGCGACCGCGAGCCTGATCGCTGGCGCTATTGTGCGTGAAGAGGTTTTCATTCTCTCTCCTTGGTTTGCGTTTGGCCGCCTGATCCGGCGGCACGATGTATATAGAAACAATATACCATGGCGAGGCTGCCTTGGCATACTATCTGTATTGAACAACCGACGGAGATTTATGTATCATGTGCCAGCGCGGTTTTACCATTAAATTTCGCGCGGAAGAAGTGCAATGAACCGCAGCATCTGGGATACAACGCTGATGAGGCGCCTGAGCGCCCTCGATAGGATCTACCTGCGCATCGATCGGGCGCAAGCAGAGTTCAGGGGAATAGCCGAACTGAACGGAAATCCCGTCACCTGCCCCCCACGCTGCGGATCCTGCTGCCTCCACTTCGTACCCGACGCCACGCCCATAGAAGCCGAAAAACTGGCCTACTTTCTCCTCACCGAAAAGCCCAATGATCTGCCGCCTCTTCGGATTCTGCTCCATCGTGGACAAGCGCGGTGAACCCTCCTTCGCCCTCTGCAGGCAGATGCCCGCTTGCAAAAGACAGCCGCAGGTTATAGGGTATAGCTGGCCAACAGCAATTATTCTATGAAGAAATATATTGTCCTCGCCGGCAACATCGGAGCCGGAAAATCCACCCTCGTCAGCCTCCTGGCCGAAAAGCTCGACTTCATGGCGTATTTTGAGCCCGTCGCGGAGAATCCCTTCCTTAAGGATTTTTACGCCGACATGAAGCGCTGGGCTTTTCATTCCCAGGTATTCTTCCTCACGAGCAGGGCGCGGGGACACAGGGAACTGATGAGCGATCCGCGATCTGTCGTGCAGGACAGGTCGCTCTACGAAGATGCCGAAGTCTTCGCGCGGAATCTCTACCTGCAGGGGGCGCTCTCCGGCGACGAATGGGCCGCGTACCGCGAACTCTACGATACCCTGGCGTCCATCCTGCCCCCTCCCGATCTCGTCGTCTACATCAGGGCTTCCGTCACGACGCTGAAATCGCGCATCGCCAAGCGCGGACGGGATTTCGAAGCGAAGATACCCGATCCCTATCTCCAGGGACTCAACACCTTGTACGAAGAGTGGATACAGTCGTTTGCGCTCGCTCCCGTGCTGACGATACCGGGCGACAAGCTCGACTTCGTCGAGGATTCGAAGGACCTCGCGGCGATAGTCTCCACGGTTCGCGGGCGGCTCCGGGACAAGCAGGCGATGCTCTTTCCTTATGAAATGTAAATTGAAATGTAAGTTTTTTCCTATCGCGCCCAACGCCCCAGAATTGCGAGATAGCGTTCCTTGACCTCGAGGAGAACATCCTCCCAGGTGCGGCAGAGCGTCCTCTGGGCTTCCATGGCGACCGCATCGAGCTTCGTTCTGTCGCGTATCGCCTCCACAACTTTCAGGGCGAAAGCCTCACCGTCGTTTTCCGAAAGATAACCGTTCTCGCCGTCGCGGATCACTTCCGCCGCGGTCGCTCCCTTGAGAAGGACGGAGGGTGTCTGGCAGGCGGCCGCCTCGCGCATTACAAGTGACCACGTGTCGTAGAGCGAGGGGAAGAGAAAAATGTCGCCCCGCGCGTAGATCGACTGCAGAAGCTCGCGGTCGAATATGACATCATGGAAAATAACCCTGTCGGAGAGGCCAAAATCCTCAATAAGCGCCTGAAGCTGGGGCTTGGCGTAGCCCTTGCCGACAAAAACCATCCTGAAATCTGGAAGAGCCGTCATTATGGCGGGCAGCGATCGTATGAGGAATTCAAGGTTTTTCTCGAGAGTGTGCTGGCCGACATAGAGACCTACAGGTATACCTTCGGGCAGACCAAGATACTCGGCGCCCCGGTTTCTGTAAGGCGTGATGTCATCCAGCGCCTTCATGTCGATGCCGTTCTGGACAACCTCGTAAGGTCCTTTATAGCCGTACTCGCGTAGGGTCGTGGCCACGGATTCCTGAGGAACCCATACATGGTCTACGCTGTAGTAGAACTCCACAATGCGTTTCACCTGCTCGTCGACAATCGGCTTGAAGCCGATGAGCCGCTCAAAATCGTCCCTGTACTTTGAATGAAAGGTGGCGATGATGGGAATATGCCTCTCGCGCGCCACTTTCTTGGCGAGAAGCCCCGCCGCGAAGGGGGAATGAGCATGCACGATGTCGAAATCGCGGTTTTTCAAAAGGAACTGTAATCTCAGATCGAGATCTGGAAGGCCAATCCTGTATGGCGGCCGAACGATAGTAGGCACGGACATGAATCGAATAACCTTGGATGGCTCCTTGTCCTCATGGTTCGGGACATAGGGTGTGATCACATGGGTCGGCCCAAGTATCTTTTCAAGCCAGAAAGCATAGTTTTTCACCGTCATGGTGACGCCGTCCATGATGGGTATATAGCTGTCGTTGAAAAGTCCCGACTTGATGGTCATGAAGCTCATGATATTGATTGGATGCGTGAAAGTCAAACTTGTCTTCGAACGGCAGACTTGATTAGCTTATAAAGATCACATGATCGGAGGATTGCATGGCGACTATCACACTCAAAGGCAATAACGTCACGACGATCGGGACCCTGCCCGCCCTGGGCGGAAAGGCTCCCGACTTTTCCCTCACAAAAGGCGATCTGAGCGATGTCGGACTCGCTGAATTCGCGGGCAAGGTAAAGATCCTGAACATTGTCCCGAGTCTCGACACAGGCACCTGCGCGGCGAGCGCCCGCGCCTTCAACAAGGCCGCCGACGGCATGGACGGCATCGTCGTACTGACGATAAGCAGGGACCTTCCCTTTGCGCAGAAGCGATTCTGCGAGGCTGAAGGCATCAAGGCCGTGATCCCTCTCTCCGAGCTGCGCCACCGCGACTTCGGCAAGAGCTATGGCGTCGAGATGAAGGACGGTCCTCTCGCCGGACTGCTCTCCCGGGCTGTCGTGGTTCTTGACAGGGACAATAAGGTTACCTATACGCAGCAGGTTCCCGAGATAAGCCAGGAGCCCGACTACGCCTCGGCCCTCTCCGCGGCAAAGAAAGCGCTCTGATCCGCTGAAATGGCGGCGGGGAAAGGATTCGATTCGCGTCGCCGCAAAGCCTCACCGCCTGCTTCTGCCCTCATTCCCCGGCGGGGTCGGACGTGACGCTGCAGGGGGCGCCGCCGGAGATGGAAAGCAGCTGCGAAAAGGTCATCGGAACGCCGGTGGAGTTGGTGCCGGCGGCCGGGTAGACAGTTTCCCACGCCGACAGGCTCTCATCTATATAAATGGGAATTTTTTCCACGCCGAAGGGGCAGACGCCGCCGGGCCAGAAGCCGGTGAGGGCGAAGGTGTCCTCTGCGCTCGTCATCGACATTTTTTCGCCACACAATCGCTTGATCTTCCCGGATGATATCTTCTTGTCGCCCGCGCATACAATCATGGCGACCTTGCCTGAGCCTCCCCTGAAGAGGAGGCTTTTCGCGATCTGACCTACCGCGACGCCGATTTTGGCGGCTGCGGATTCGGCGGTCGGCGTCGAGCCTTCCTCGAACTCGAGGGCCGCGAGGCCGTAAGCGTCCAGTATACGCTTGACTCTATCGGGTATCATGGCTGGACATCATGGCACGGCCTCGCGGCCCGGTCAACAACGCATTTCGGAGAAGCGTTCTACGAGGAAGAGGCCCTCAGACCTGGCTGTTTGTCCTCGCGGTGGCAACTCGTCTGGCAGCGCATCCTCATCCGACTATCCTGGCCATGCCCTGGCGTCCCGAGCAGGCGTTGTCTTCGTATCGGCGAATCGGCGGGGGCGTTCAATGTCCTCCCCCTTCTCCTCGCGCCCAAGGCCAGAGGCCTCTTCCACATGGCCGTGATCCAGAGCGGGTACAGGACGGATTCGACGCCCGAGATGATGCGTGCCTTCGCCGTAGGGCTGTCTGAACAGCTGACCCTACCCATCAGGGAGGCCTCGACAGCCACAATTTTAAAGGCCGTCCCTCCAAGCATAGCCGGTATGCTCAACCTTCCTTATCCGAATTGGGACGGCATTACCCTCCCCTCTGAAGGTTTTGCCGCATTTTCCGATCCATCCAAGGTGGCTGATGTGCCCATCATCATCGGCACTAATAAAGAAGAGACAAAAATTTCCCAGTGGCTGGGACGCATCAATTCGCGCGACTCTCTCTATCAGGCACGAGCCGAACTGACGAGCGCCAGGTGGAAAGCCGAAGGCGCCGACTCGATAGCCGACGCTATAACGATGGGCGACCCGAACCGCTACATCTTCTGGAGAACCGTGTCCACCTGAGCCTCCCCGTCGCACTGGATCATCAGGGAAACCTGGTCCCCGCAAGCGACAGACCCGGGCGAATCGGAGACATAGAGAAGAAGATCCCCGACTTTCAGTTCGGCGTGCATGACATAGTCCTTCGTCGATGCGGGGAGCTGGGGGGTGGGCATGTCTCCGAAGCGCATGATGGGGGATATCTCCCCTCCCAGCGTTGTCTGATAGAATTTTAGGGCTTCCTCAATCCTGCCTTCAAAACTCGGATAGGGTACAAACTTCATGTGTGTTCTTCTGGACAAAAGGCAGCGACAACAGTCTCCTATCAGCAACATGAAGTGCCTTGAAGGCCACGGGGCTTGTTTTAAACCCAGCGCGTCATCGCCCGCGCGACGATCTCGTCCCCTCGCGCCAAAATCGACAGCTTGGCATTCCGGGTTTCGTCACTGGCCCAATAGGCGACAAGCTCCTCGCTTTCCTTCACTTCCGACACGAAATCCACTTTTATGCTGGTTGGAGCGCCTGAGGCCCTTTCCTTGAGGGGCAGGGCGTCGCAAAGCCAGTCGAGAAGATGACCATTGTTCGCGTGGCCGTTGTTATCGATATGCCGGGGGCAGATCCGCAGCCTGAAGGATTCATTCCATCCTTGCGGAATTTTCGCCCCAAAGCCGACTATATCCTGCAGCCCTGGGACGAGGTCAGGATAGGGAGGAGAGATATCCATCCTCATATCCGGATCCAAAACCTTTTCGGGGCGGACAGGCCGCCTTTTTTCGATGTCGACGACAAGGTAATCGTAACGGGCTCCGGCCAGGCGGTGGCGATCTGCCGACAGCAGCTCCAAATAGCGGACGGCAAAGATCCTATCGGTACCTGCGGGCCAGGTACGCACAATCACTTCATCGCCCATTCGCGCACAACCTTCCAATTCTATAACAAGGCGAGAGAGCATCCAAGTCCGCCCGCGGGCGAACATCTCATCCATCCCTATACCCAGGGCAAAAGCGTGATCGCCCGCGGCTTCCTGGAAAAAGTTTGCTAGCGCCAGGGGCTTCAGGGGACCGCCATAACCACAGTCATAGCCTCGAACCTTGTATTTTGACTCAAAAGCTTGCTCGAGCATGTGGGATACTATATCAGCATCCCACAGTCGAGAGAAGTCATGCTATACTGAGAAGGGAGGCGATGCATGTGCGGTATAGTGTCTCTGATCTATAAAACCGAAAACCCTGACATGGGCAGGGAAGCCGAAGCCCTCCTGCGGCGCCTCGAATACAGAGGCTACGATTCCACTGGCGCATCCTTCATAGACAACAAGCGCAGAATCGTCCTGCTTAAAAAAACCGGCGCCCCTTCCCAGGTTTGTCCGGCACTTGGCATACAAACCCAGTCTGGTCAGCGCTTTATTGGGCAGGTCAGATGGGCAACCTACGGCGCAGTCACCGACATCAACAGCCAACCCCACCATGTCGACTGCAAGATCGAGCTGATTGGGGCACACAACGGCAATATCTCGAACACTGACGAAATGAAAACCTGGCTCTCTTCCAGGGGCCATGCCGTCATCTCCGACAACGATGGCGAAATAATCGTCCACCTGATAGAAGAACATTACGCATCCAACCAGACACTCTCGAGCGCCGACCTGGCAGGTATGCGGCAGGCCTATGCCGCTTCCGGGCTCCGCGATGGCCTTCCCGACGGCGTGCTCCGGATGATCGATGCCATAAGGAAGGCCGACGCCCTCGCGGAGGGCTCCTATGCCGCCGCTGTCGCCGACCCGAAGCTGCCCGGCGTTTTCGCCGTCAAATCGGGATCTTCCCTCTACGCTGGCGTCGGCTCCGATGCTCGTGGCGATTTTATCGTCGTTTCCTCCGACCTCACTTCCGTACTCTCAAAAACCCGCGCGCTCATCCCCCTCGCTGAAGGGGAAGGGCTCTGGTTCACTGAAAGCGGCTACCTTCTCTTCAACCTTCGCGGCAGCCCCGCCTTCTCAAGGCCGAGGCTGAAACGCTCCAAGCTTTCCGTTCGCGACACTCAACTCAACCCTCGCTTCAAGCATTACATGGAGCAGGAAATACTGGCGAGTCCGGCCAACATGGACCAGATACTCAGGTATTATTTCCGAAACCCTAGAGAGGATAGCCTGGACGCTATATTCGAGGAAAGAAAAGACGAAAGCAAGGAATCGGCCGACGCCCTTGCCGCTCTTTCTGAGAAATTTGGAGAGAACCTGCTTCGGGACGAGATGGAGGCTGTCTTTTCCGCTCCGTC
>JBAQLW010000348.1:0-1859 GCA_049302175.1 Rectinemataceae bacterium | reverse complement strand
GGGGTATTCAGGCAAATTCATCATTGGAGGGAGAAAGGCATCTCCTTGGCAAGGTTTCGCCGAAGCCTCTTCCGCGGAAGAAGATGAGTAGCTCATTTCATAGAAATATCCTGGTCGATTCATGCTTCTGGATTGCGCTTTTCGATGTGCGTGATGATAGTCACTCCCTTGCTGGTGAACTCGAAGATGTAGTCTTCAGCCAAAGGATACTTGTTCCTTTTCCTTGTCTCTATGAATTTCTGGGGACGCGATTTTCCCGAAGACCCCTGGTTATCGAAGAAATTGACCGGATATTCATTCGGAGCAAAGTCGAGTTGATACCTGATGAGCTTTATCGTAAATCCATCATTGAGAGGTATATCACCTCGAGCAGAACAGGAAGGACTTTGAGCGCAGTAGATCTAATCATCAATGCGATGCTCGAAGATATCAACCTCAGAGTTAATTTTTGGGGTCTGACCCCGTTTTTTAACTTTTTACCCCTGGCGGCACTGCTACCAGCCGAATCCCATCATCCACAAAGGGATTACTCCCGGCACAGGATAATCCGCGCCATCGCGTATCACGAAGTCCGCTTTCTTCCTGGCCTTGCGCGAACCGCCAATTTCAACCTGGTATGAGTTGTCCACCAGGAAATCGGCTTCTTGTTCATTGGTGACAGCATGCACCCTATGCCCTGCCGAAGAAAGCGCGCAGGCCACAAAGGCTTCTCGCGCGTTGCCTTCCTTCCCGCTGAGCGCCGGGTACAGGGATGGATCTGCCAGAAAGAGCTTGGCGCCGATCGATCGCGCCGCATGATCGCTCGGCTTTCGCACGATTCTGATCAAGCCTGTCTGCTCCATTGCCTGCAAAAGGGCGTAGAGTTTCTCTTTTCCAACATTCCACTCTCGGCAGAGTGAATTTACCTGTACCAAGGGAATAGTTGCCTGCGACAGATACCCGAGTACCGCGTTCATAAGGCTGAAATGATTCTGGGCCACCATTGGTACGATACGGGGAATATCGGCTTCAAGCGTCTTTTGAACGACCTGCACTATCCTGGCGGCGTAGTGGTCTTCGCCTTCCATGAAAAGTGGACGCAAGCCCGATGACAAGTAGGTTTCGAAAAGTCCAAGAATATTGCCTGCGGTCATGACCTCCGAAACCCATGCGGTATCCGTCGAGAATGGATCGTGGACACCGAAATCCTGATATCCTTTGAGGACCAAAAACTCTCGGAATGACAGAAATGGCATGGCTATGCCGATGTAGCGCCGTGAAAGATCCCCCGAGCCGGAAGCCCAAATGGAACGACCAGGCCACGCGTCGTGCAGGGCCTTGAGGTCTTCGCTCCAGTGTGTCGCGTAGTGGATTTCATCGAGACAGACCTGCATCGCCCCCCGCTGGAACAACGCCTCAACGATTTCGTACACGGAAAACCTCGATAAAGCGGGATGATCTATGCTGAGATACACCGCCCCACCCACTTTGGCTTCGCGCACGAGATAGCTTGTCTTGCCGACGCCTCGCGGACCGTAGAGAAGGATCGACCTGTCTTTCAGATCCGCACCGCCGCGTAGCGCCGTGCCGCCTTGCCAAGGTCGTGCGGGCGCCATCAAGGAAGCTTCCAGACGGGCCTGGACGATGCGCAATGAATCGAGCGTCTCATATATCACGTTCATAGTCTGAGTCTATAACGGAACCGATATAGTGTCAATTAGTTCTGTAGTAGAACCGTTGATATCATGAGAACAATCGAAAGCCGGTGAAAATTCACTGACTTGCGGTATTGCCCGCGGACGATCTAATGGGGCTGTGCTGTTAAGCACGGAAACCCGAATAGAGGACGCGCCATATCCTTGGCGAGGAGCCGCCCGATC
>JBAQLW010000347.1:0-16680 GCA_049302175.1 Rectinemataceae bacterium | reverse complement strand
GTGGTGTTGGGGGGCACAGGCTCCATTTCAGGGTCGGTGATTGCGGCTGTCGTCGTCACCATCCTTATGGAGGTCCTGCGTTTCCTCGACGAGCCCATGAACCTGGTCTTCTTTAGAACAGAGGGACTTCCCGGCTTGCGCATGGTGGTTTTCTCCATGATGCTGATGCTCGTCGTGATATTCAGGCAGCGCGGGTTGATGGGGGGAAGGGAATTCTCCTGGGATATGCTCAAGGGCGGTCGCGGCCCTAAGGAAAGCATCGCCTCCAAAGGAGGCGGCGATGCGTGAGACCATGCTCTCCACCGACAAGGTTGTCATGAAATTCGGCGGCCTCACCGCCGTCTCCGACCTCAACATCGAAATCGGCAAGAACGAGATCGTCGGCCTCATCGGGCCGAACGGCGCCGGCAAGACGACGGCGTTCAATGTCATCACCGGGATGTACAGCCCGACCGGCGGCAGGGTGCTTTGCAGGGGCAAGGATATAACGGGCTACAAGCCGCATTCGATCACGGAACTCGGCATAGCCCGCACCTTCCAGAACATCAGGCTCTTCAAGGAGCTCTCCGTCCTCGAGAATGTGCTCATTGGCTGCCATATAGGCATCGGTACGGGCATCATCGGCGCCACACTCCATCTGCCCGCCTATCGCAAGCGGGAAGCCGCGGCTCGGGCCTACGCGATGGAATTGCTCACCCAAGTGGAACTCGACGGCGCCGCGAACGAGAAGGCGACGAGCCTGCCTTACGGCAAGCAGCGAAGGCTGGAGATCGTGCGCGCCCTCGCCACAAAGCCGACTATGCTCCTCCTCGACGAACCGGCAGCCGGGATGAATCCGCAGGAATCCTTCGAGCTGATGAATCTGATCCGCGTGCTGCGCGACGAGTTCGACCTGACGATCTTCCTCATCGAGCATCATATGCAGGTGGTGATGGGCGTCTGCGACCGTATGTATGTCCTCGATTACGGGGTGACGATAGCCCAGGGCGATCCTGCTTCGATACAAAAAAATCCCAAGGTTATCGAAGCCTACCTGGGGGTGGACTGATGCTTGAGATACGCAGCTTGTCCGTACACTACGGCGGCATCCACGCCCTCCAGGGCGTCGACATCGACGTGCCCGAGGGCAGGATCGTCACCCTCATCGGCGCCAACGGCGCCGGGAAAAGCACGACGCTCAGGAGCATCGTCGGCCTCGTAAAGACATCCGGAGGAAGCGTGAAGTGGAACGGCGAAACCCTCACGGGGCTCGCCACCAAGGATATCGTCTCGAAAGGCGTCGTCCTGGTGCCCGAAGGGCGGAGGATTTTCCCGAACCTCACCGTGGAGGAAAACCTGAAGCTGGGTGCCTACGGACGAAAGGACAAGGCGGGCATCGCGACCGACGAAACCAAGGTTTTCGATCTCTTTCCTCGCCTGAAGGAACGCATAAGGCAGAAAGGCGGAACCCTCTCCGGCGGCGAGCAGCAGATGCTGGCCGTGGCCAGAGCCCTGATGACAAAACCCAGGCTTCTCATGATGGACGAACCTTCGCTGGGCCTCGCCCCTCTTTTCGTCAAGATGATCTTCGAGATCATCAGGACCATCAACAAGGAAGGCACAACCGTTCTGCTGATCGAACAGAACGCGAAGGCCGCCCTCGAAGTCGCCGATTACGGCTATGTCCTCGAGACGGGAAGAATCATCCTCCAGGGGAAGGGCAGGGAGCTGCTGGCCGACGACAGGGTGCGCAAAGCCTACCTTGGCGAGGGCCAGTAAGCCAAAGCGGGGAGAGGCTAGCCCCGCTCGAGGTGGACGAACCAAAGCATCCTGGCCGCATTCCTCATTATTCCTGCCAGCATCGCGATGATGAATAAAGTGCTTCCTCCCGGCTCGACGGCCAGTAGGTCGTGGTACACGAGAGGCTTGCCGATAAGCTGACCCAGGAGCAATGGAGCGCTGATCAAAAAGGCCGCCCTCAAAGCCAGCCCGGCAAAGGTACGGAGCAGGACAAGGTTCTGAAAGGTATCCCTGCGGCTCGTCTCCCGCCTGTCGCGAAGGGTCTTCGTCCACGACAACGCGGTGGCTGTCTGAAGAAGAAGGCTGATCACATAGACGGTCAGCGAAATTCCGATGATGAAGAGTATCCTGCTGATAGGGAAGAGGCGTGGACTCGATCCGGTGAACAGCATCTTTTCGGCTGCCGATGTCAGCAGAGGCAGGACTATGTTCGACTGCACAAAGCCGCCCTGGGCTGAGAGGATGGCGATAGCAGCGTTTCGCTCCGGCCAGATGACCATCCTGGAGGAGAAACCTTCCACTGAACCGCCCTGGAACACGAGGCGATCGCCCTCCTTCGTCAGGATGCGCCAGCCGAATCCCGTGTCGCCGCCGGGCAGAAGAGGCTGGTAGA
Source organism: Rectinemataceae bacterium (assembly GCA_049302175.1). GTDB lineage: Bacteria > Spirochaetota > Spirochaetia > Treponematales > Rectinemataceae > CAYXUF01. The sequence goes on along the minus strand of JBAQLW010000347.1, from coordinate 14,288 downwards.
GGCCGGCCACCGACGAGGGCGGCAGGGTTTTGATGCCACGCTTGGGCGGCGCCGTGATATAGGACAGGAATTTGGCGATATCCTCCGAGGTCGAGACGATGCCGTCAGCCGGCGCGGCGATGTAGGGTACGGTTGAATCATAGGGAAATGAAAGACCGAAAAAGAGCCCTGATCCAGTGGCGACACCCTGGAGGGAATCGGGCCGGGCTGTCGTGCCGTGCATTTCCATGGGAATGAGAAGGCGCGACTGGAGGAGCTCATCAAAGCTCATCCCTTCCGCGTTCTCCATCACGATGCCCAGTATCCTGTATGTCAGCCGGCTGCGTACCGTGGTTCCAGGCTGGAACCTCGACTTGAGATATTTTTCGGGATCGAATTCGCCTGCTTCCAGCCCCGATATCCTCGATCCGAAGTGCTTGAGTGCCTGGTCGCTCAGGTTCAGAGAATGTGAAGCCAGCTGGCGCAGGGTGATTGCCTCGCCCTGGTCCGCTGGGGGCGCCTTCGCTTCCGGATCTATTTTGATGTTCCTGATTTTACTCACGGGGAGTTCCGGCAGGTACATTCGAATATCGTCATCGAGAGAGAGGCTTTTCTGAAGGGCAAGCGAGTAGAGGAGGGCTCCTGAGAGTATCTCCGAACTCGGACCGAGATACATCGGCGTATCCTTGGCCAGCGGCTGACCAGAGCCGTCGTGGCCAAAGGATTCCTGATAGATAACGGAGCCGTTCCTGCAAATGGCCACGGAGTAGCCGGCATTGGCCTGACGCGATCGCTCATGCCTGAACATCGTGGCAAAGTCGGTATACCGCTCCGGGCCGATGTCAGGCAGGTATATGATCACCGCCAGGGAAAGGGCGATGACGATCCACGGAATCAGCTTCCTGAACAATCGCATCGCCAGAGTATACCATGGTTACAGTGTGTAGAGGAGATCCTGATAGCTCGGGACAGGCCAGTCGTCCTTGGGCATAAGCCGCTCGAGGTCGTCGCACACGGTGCGCAGCGCATCCATCCTTGGCACGACGGCATCCCTGTAGGATTGCGCGCTCGTCATGGCGTCCTCCACGCGCTGGGCGTCGCTGAGGGCCACTTCGAGCTTGTCGGCTTCCTCGACGAGGTGGCCCGCGAGCGAAGCGATCCGGCGGGCACGCTGCTCCTGGGCGACGCTCGCCGCGCCTATAGCGGCCAGGCGGGCGGCTTCCTTGGCATATTCGCTCGCGCTCGCCGAGGCCGCGGGGAAGACATAGCGTCGGGCGATGTCCAGGGCGACGCCCGCCTCGATGTTCACCTGCTTGGCATAGCGCTCAAGGTATATGATGCAGCGCGATTCGGCTTCTTCCTTCGTGAGGATGCCCAGGCTCGAGAGCATCGCCACATTCGATTCCTCCATGAACTCGGGGATGGCCTCGACCGCCGACCTGAAAAGGGGCAGGCCGCGGGCCGCGGCTTCCTTGATCCATTCGATCGAATAACCATTCCCGTTGAACACGATGCGTTTGTGGGCTTTCCACGCGGCGCCCGCTACGGCCAGGGCGGCTTCGACGGGAGAGCCGCCCTTCGCCAATGCCTTTTCCAGCTTATCGGCTATGTCGGTAAGGCTCTCGGCCACGGCGGCATTGATCGCCATGGCGGGCGTGGCGGCGGATTGAGAGGAAGCTACCATCCTGAATTCGAACTTGTTGCCCGTGAAGGCGAAGGGGCTTGTCCTGTTCCTGTCCGATACGTCCCTCAGGAGCTTCGGCAGGCTCTTCGCTCCCAACTCCATGAGGCCGGCGGCGAGGTCAGGTTTTTTCCTGCCGTTCGAGAAGGAATCGAAGAGTTCGGTCAGCGTATCGCCCAGGAAGATGGAAATGATGGAGGGAGGCGCCTCGTGGCCGCCCAGCCTTCTGTCGTTTCCCGCGGTCGAGGCGGAAGCCCTGATGAGGGCGGCTCTGGTGTCGACAGCCTGCACCACGGCCACTGTGAAGAGGATAAATCGAGCTATGGCTTTAGATATCTCGCCTTCCTCGCTGGGAAGTGTCTTCACCGGCTCAAGGAGGTTGATGCCTGTATTGGTGGACATCGACCAATTCACGTGCTTGCCCGAGCCGTTGACGCCATCGAAGGGCTTCTCGTGCATGAGGGCGGCCATTCCGTGGCGGGCAGCGACTTTCCGGAGCGTTTCCATGACAAGCTGGTTGGCATCGGCCGCTATATTAGCCTGGGTGAAGATGACAGCCAGCTCGAACTGGTTGGGCGCGACCTCGTTGTGCTGTGTCTTGGCCGGCACGCCCATGGACCAGAGCTCGGAGTTCACCTCGCCCATGAAGGCGGCGACTTTTTCCTCGATAGCCCCATAGTAGTGGTCTTCCATTTCCTGGCCCTTGGCGGGCATCGAACCGAAGACAGTCCTGCCGGTGAGAACGAGATCGGGACGGCGTTTGTAGAGTTCGGCATTGACGAGGAAGTATTCCTGCTCCGGTCCCACGGTAGGTATCACCCTGTCCACTTCTGTGTCGCCGAGAAGGTGGAGCACCTTCGTGGCGGCCTTGCTCAGGGCTTCCATAGACCTGAGGAGTGGCACCTTTTTATCGAGGGCATGACCATTGTATGACACGAAGGCCGTTGGTATGCAGAGGGTAACTCCCTTGGGGTTTGTCTTCAGGAAGGCTGGGCTTGTCACATCCCAGGCAGTGTATCCGCGCGCCTCGAAGGTAGCTCTCAGGCCGCCGGAGGCGAAGCTCGAAGCATCGGGCTCGCCCTTCACCAGTTCCTTTCCGGAGAATTCCATGATGACGCTTCCGTCTGAGAGGGGCGAAACGAAGGATTCATGCTTTTCGGCAGAGAGACCTGAAAGGGGATGGAACCAGTGCGTATAGTGGGTGGCCCCATGCTCGGAAGCCCATTCCTTCATGGCCGCCGCGACGACTTCGGCGACTTCGAGGGTGAGATCCTTCTTTCCCGTCTGGACGAGGAGGAGCTCGGAATAGATGGAGCGAGGGAGCCGCTCGCGCATGACATCGTTGGAAAAACAGTGGTTGCCATAGATCTCCGACAGCCTTTCCGTGGACCTCATCGTGTCCAGGTCGGATTTTTCCATGATTTTCTCCTTGAAAGAGGGTTACGTGATATGCCTTATGTTATAGCAAACGGCGTGCCAAATGGGAAAAATATAAGAAAACGGTGGTTTGCTGAAATGTATCTCCATATGGAAAAGAGAACTGCGCGCTGTTTTTAGCGGCGAACAGGGCTCTGCCGCCTGAACGGAATAAAGATTGAAAGCGCTATAATGACAAAACTGTAGTATTGTTGGCAGAAACTTACACTTTTGTTCTAAAACTTCGATAATCCAACTTGTAGTGCTGCAGGGCGAAGCGGAAGCGCCGTTCCGTTAAGCCGAGGCGCCGCGCTGCCGATGCCGAATTGCCCCGCTCGATCTTCAGCGCTTCCACGAGCATTTCCTTTTCCAGCCTGGCGATGGCTCCATCGAAGGTGGACATGGGCTCGGTTCCTGTCGATGTGGCCGACTGGAGGCTGGGAGGCAGATTGTAGGAATGGATTACCCCGTCGGTTGTCACTATGCCCGCGCGAGCGATGCAGTTCTCCAGTTCCCTGACGTTTCCGGGCCAGTGGTAGATCATCAGGAGATCAAGGGCGGGACTCGAGATGCGCTTGATCGTCCTGCCCGAAGTAGAGCCGAATTTTTCGGCGAAAAAATCAGCCAGGAGGAGAATGTCGGCGCCACGCTCGCGCAGGGGGGGAAGATGGACGGGGAATACATTGAGGCGGAAATAGAGATCCTCCCTGAAACTGCCTTCTTCCACGGCTTTTTTTAGGTCGCGATGGGTAGCGGCTATGATGCGGGCATTCGTCTTGATGGCCTTGTTGCCACCGACTCGTTCAAAACTACGTTCTTGTAGGATTCGAAGAAGCTTCACCTGCACCGAGGGCGAGAGATCGCCGATTTCGTCCAGAAAAAGGGTTCCGTCCTTGGCCGCCTCGAAACGCCCCTGGCGTGCCGCGATAGCGCCCGTGAAAGCGCCCTTTTCGTGTCCGAACAGCTCACTCTCAATAATGCTCTCGGGGAGAGCCGAACAGTTGATCGCGATGAAAGGGCCCTTCGATCGGCTGCTGCATTCATGTATCGCCTTTGCGACAAGTTCCTTGCCTGTACCGCTTTCCCCCAGGATGAGGACGGTGGCGTCGGTGCCCGCTACCTGACCGATGAGGGTGTAGACTTCCTTCATGCTGTCGGAGTTGCCGATTATACCGTGAAAAGAGATGCCTTCCATCGCCGCCGCCCGTTCAGGCCGCCCAAGCGCTTCGCCACCGGCCTCGTAGGCTGCGACGGAAGTTGCCCTCTTCAGAAGGGCTGTCCTGAGCCCCAGGGCTTCCTCAATGAGGTAGCAGGTCCACTGGAGGATTTCCATCGCCAGCGCCATTCGATCGGCCGGATAGCCGGGACCAAGGAGGAGGCTCACCGCTCCGACGATAGCCTTTCCATTCCGGATGGGCGATTCCATGCAAAACCCCTTCCCCTCGATCGGAAACTCGACGAACTCTTCCTTCTCGAGGGCAAGGCCGCAGGGGAATGCCCCCATACGCAGGGGAAGGCTGCCATAGTCATCATGTGCCGATTCGGGAAAAGCCGCGACAATTTTGATATCGTCCTTTAGACCTTCGGCAAAGGCGATCACTACTTCACAGGGCTTGAATGTTTCGCCGATTTTCTGGGCGCAGAGGGGTAAGGCCGAGAGAATGTCGCTCTGAATCGTGAGAGTCCGCTGGATGGAGAAGAGAGTGGCACAATTTTCCGCAGCCGGCTGCTTTCTCAGAGAACTCATCGCGCCCATGGATTTTCCTCCATGGATAATGATCCATTTCCGCTTGCCTTTGTCAACATACAGCACCGCGAATGCAAAATTATGGAAAAAATGGCGAAAATCGCAGAGGCCCCTTGATCGATGGTGGAATCGTGTGCTAGTTTCCCTCTTACCGATGGAGGAGCGATTCCCATCAGTACGGCGACGGAGGATCTGGGTTCCTGCGAAATCGCCCGAAAGGGGAGAATCGCCGAAGGGCAAAAAGCTTACCCAAAGCTTTCGCCTTGGGCGACCGGGTCAATACCCGGCGACTGTCGCGGGAATCTAAAACCCGCGGAGAGCCAGACGTATCCCTTCTGTTTGTGTCGCGGATTGTCCGCTGCGCGTTGAAGGACTACACATGGGCCTTCCTTCGGATTGGAGGCACCTGTGAGTGGCTTTCGATCCGTGGGGCGGAACGGTCTACAGAGCGCCGATTTCCGTATCCCCTTTCAAAATGGCGATGAATCGTCAGCGATCTCTTCCCCATCTTCAGGCCTCGCCACCAATAGTGGCTTCGCCACATATAGTGGCGGTGACGTTGCGCGGCGCGGCGCGGGCGGCAGACCAGAGGCCAAGCTGCGCGCGGCAGTGCTGGGCGCGACAGGCATCGTAGGCCAGCGTTTCGTTCGCAGGCTGGCCAGCCACCCCGACTTCGAACTTGTGGCGCTGGCCGCGAGCGGACGCTCGGCGGGCAAGCGATACCGCGATGCCTGTTCCTGGCATCTGGATGGCGACGCCTATGCAGGTTTCGGCGACATGATTGTCCAAGCCTGCTCGCCTGAAGCCTTCGAGGCTGATCTTGTATTTTCAGCCTTGGATTCCGAACCGGCACGCGAAATAGAGCCGGCTGTCGCGGCCTCAGGCTCCGTTGTCTTCTCGAACGCAAGCGCTTTCAGGATGGAGGAAGATGTTCCCCTCCTCATACCCGAACTGAACTCGGCTCATCTGGGCATCCTCGAGAGGCAGAGGGCCGAGAGGGGATGGAAGGGTGCGATCGTCACCAATCCCAACTGCACTACCGTCGTTCTCGCCAGCGCGCTCGCGCCCCTTGAAAGAGCCTTCGGCATCGAAGCGGTGATGATGACGAGCATGCAGGCGATCTCCGGAGCGGGCTACCCCGGCGTAAGCGCTATGGACATATCAGGCAATGTCATCCCATATATACGAAATGAGGAACCGAAAGTGGAGTCGGAGGCCGGCAAGATTCTCGGCTGTCTCCGGGGCTTGGGCGTCGAGGCGAGACAGGAAGCCGCGGCCTTTCCCCTGTCGGCCACCTGCACAAGGGTGCCTGTCGTCGAAGGACATACACTGACGGTATCAGTCAGGCTCAGGGGCTCTCCTTCCGTCGCGCAGGTGGAAGATGCATTCAGGGGTTTCATCCCCGATACGGCAGGACTCGGACTGCACAGCGCCCCGGAACGCTTCCTTGTCCTGAGCGACAGCCCCGACAGGCCGCAGCCAAAGCGAGACGTGGAAGCGGACGGCGGCATGCGGATCACGCTGGGGCGGGTGAGGCCTTGTCCCGTCATGGGAATCAAGTTCATCGCTCTCGGCCACAATACCGAGAGAGGGGCGGCCGGCGCATCTGTCCTGAACGCCGAGCTCGCCTACGCCAAGGAGGTACTGCGTTGGGTACGATAGTGATGAAATTCGGCGGCAAGGCTGTCGCCAATTCTGCCGCGATCCTTGAAGTCGCCGCTCGCGCACGCGAGGCCGTGGGAGAGACCTTTGGCTCGAAATCGACAGAAAATCCCGGTTCGACGGACAGGCAGAACAGCGTCCTCGTCGTCGTATCGGCCATGTCGGGCGTCACCGATTCGCTCTTCCTCGCGGCGAAGGCCGCCGAGGGGGCAGATCTCTCGGTGGCCAGGCGCGTCTGCGCCGATTTGAGGAACCGCCATTTGAAGGCCGCACGCGAGCTTTCGCCAGGCGTATCCTTGCCAGGCGAGGATACGCCGAGAGTCGGGGTCGAAGCCGAGATAGAATCCATCATCTCAGCGCTCGATTCAAGGCTTCAGGGTGTCCGCCTTGTCGGGGAACTCAGCGACAGGAACATGGACGAAATCGCCGCGGCCGGCGAGCGGCTCAGCAGCATCCTTGTAGCCCTCGCCCTCGGGGCGCCCTGCCTGGACGCGCGCACCCTCCTGCGCACCGATTCCCGCTTCGGCCGGGCGAGAGCCGACACGTCCGCGACAGCCCGCCTCGTAACCGAACGCCTTCTTCCTCTCCTGAAGCCAGGGAGAATGGCGGTGACCCAGGGCTACATAGGATCGGACAGCCTCGGCAGCACGACGACACTCGGCAGGGGTGGCTCTGACTATTCGGCGAGCCTTTTCGGTGCCGCTCTCCATGCTTCCGAGATAAGGATATGGACAGACGCCGAAGGCATTCTCACGGGCGATCCCCGGATCGTTCCGGGAGCGAGGACAGTGGATGTCCTCGGATGGGAGGAGGCTTCGGAACTCGTAGCCTATGGCTCGAGGATACTGCACCCCGCGACGATCAGCCCTGCCCTGGAAGCGGGCATTCCCGTCACCGTGCGCAGCATGACAAAACCTGAGGGAAAATTCACGACCATCCGGCCGGGATCTTCCAGCGGCAAGGCCGTGGTCGCCATCGCGATGCGTCGCGATGTAGCGGTGATAAGCGTCAGGCAGGAGCTGATGATGGAGCAGTCGGGATTCCTCGCCCGGCTCTTCGCCGCCTTCGGCCGTCTCGGCGTCAGCGTCGACCTCGTTTCCACTTCGGAGATCTGCGTTTCTGTCTCTCTCGATATGGACGCGCCCCTTGAGAAGCTGGCGGCCGAATTGTCCGAGCTCGGGACGGTGGACATCATGAGGGATAGGGCTGTCATCGCCATCGTCGGCGACATGCTGAAGGAGACACCCCCTCTCCTCCGGAAGACTTTCAACGCCCTTGGTGACGTGGATATCGATATGTTGAGCATGGGCGCCAATGACATCAATCTCAGCATCGTCCTCAGAGCGGCCGAGGCCGATGAAGCCTTGAGGCGCCTCCATGCGGTCTTTTTTGGGAACGGCCTGGAGACGGGCGCTCTTGGAGAGGGATCATGAGGTTGGGCGTCTTCGGGAGGGGGAGGATGGGTGGAGCTATCGCGGCCGAGATTGCGCGATATACGGCCTCGCCCGACGCTCTTGAACTCGCCTGGACCGAGGGCAGGGAAGCTGGACCGAGAACACGCGTGGAGGTTGCGGTCGACGCAAGCAACGCCTCGGCAGTCGAGGAGCACCTGGAGTGGGCAATTTCCACGGGTACCGATCTTGTCATCGCGACGACGGGCTGGAAGATTCCCGATCTCGCGGACAGGGTCGGGGGTCGGATTGGCGTCCTCGTGGCGTCCAACCTGAGCATGGGGGTAGCCCTGATGCGGAAACTTGCCGCCATCATGGGCGCCTACGCGGCTACCGACCAGGAAGCCGACCTTGGGATCATCGAGCATCATCACAAGATGAAGCTCGACGCGCCCTCCGGAACGGCCATCACCCTCGCTTCTGCCCTGCAATCGGCCTGTCCCCGCTATTCGGGCTGGAAAATTGGATCCTATGAAAAGGATAAAATCAATATTGCTTCCCTGCGTTCGGGTTTCGAGATAGGGAGACACGACATCTCTCTCGATTCGCCCTTCGAAACCCTGACGATAAGCCATCACGCCAAGGACAGGCGTGTCTTCGCCTCCGGAGCGATGAGGGGAGCCACTTGGATATGGGGACGCCGGGGCGTCTTCACGATGGACGATTTGGCCTCCGAAGCATTTGGGGGCGATACTACGGCGCGAAAGCCGGCAGGAGCATGATATGTCAGCGGATAATGCATTGCATGGTCTCGGGGTCGCGGTAGCGACGCCTTTCGATTCAGCAGGTCGGGTGGATTTCAAGGCATTCGGCGAACTCCTCGAGTTCCTGGCCGTGAGGCGAAGCCTGGGTTCCCAGCCCAGCAAGCCCGCGAAGACTCAAGCCGAATTCAGGGCGAACGAGGCGGGCGGCTGTGACTTCCTCGTCGTCCTCGGCTCGACGGGGGAGGCTGCTACAGTGGAGCCAGAGGAGCGCGGCGCCATCGTCGAATTCGCCGTGGCGCATAGCCACGGACTCCCTGTCGTGATCGGGACCGGCTCCAACTCCACGGCTTCAGCCATCCGCCTCACGGCGGAAGCTGCTTCCCTGGGCGCTGACGCCGTCCTTGTCGTCACTCCTTTCTATAACAAGCCCACTCCCGATGGCCTTGTCGCCCACTATACGGCTGTGGCCGAAGCGGCCGGCAGGATTCCCGTCATTGTCTACAATGTTCCCGGCCGCACGGGATTGAACCTCATACCATCGAGCCTGGCCAGACTCTGGAATATCCCGGGCATCCTGGCCGTCAAGGAATCGTCGGGCAATCTGGCCCAGATCGGCGAGATCGCGCGAAGCCTTCCCGAGGGCAAGATTCTCCTGTCGGGCGACGATGCGCTGGCCCTGCCGGCTTTGGCTGTCGGTGCCTCAGGCCTTATAAGTGTCGCCGGAAACGTCCTGCCGCGCCGCACGAAGGCGATGCTGGACGCCGCCCTTGAAGGGCGCCGAGAGGAATCCATCAGCATACACCAGTCCTTGCTCCCCTTCATGGATGCCCTTTTTCTCGAATCCAATCCCATACCTTTGAAGGCGGCCCTCGCGCTGACCGGCCTCGCCGGCGACGGACTGCGGCTGCCCCTGGCTCCCGCCTCAGCAGCGACGAGGGCAGCCATCGCCAAAGCCCTCAACCTCTTCCTGGAGGCAGGAGCATGATCAAAAACGATAGTATCCTGGAGGCCGCGTTAGAGGCGGCTTTCGAAACGAAGGGCAGTTTTGATGCCGGCGAATGGGAAGCTTTTCTTCAGGCGCTTGAATCGGGCCGACTCGCGGCCACGGCGCTGGACGAGAAAGGGGAATGGCAGGCTGTCGCCTGGGTGAAAAAAGCCATACTTTCCGGCTTCAGGGCTGGCGGCCTGGAGGCTTGGGACTGGCCGGGCGGAGCCTTCGACAGGCCGGCTTTCCCGCCGCGCCGCTTCGTCGCCACCGACGGCATCCGCGTCGTCCCTGGCGGTACCTCCTCGCGGCGCGGCGCTCACATCGCCGCCGGTGTCGTCATCATGCCGCCTTCCTATATCAATGTCGGCGCGTCTGTCGGACCGGGCACGATGGTGGACAGCCATGTCCTCGTGGGATCCTGCGCGAGGGTTGGCGAAAAAGTCCACCTCTCCGCGGGGGTCCAGGTAGGAGGCGTTCTCGAGCCGCCGCAGGCTCGGCCCGTCGTCATTGAGGATGGAGCATTCATAGGTGGACTCTGTGGTATTTTTGAGGGTATCGTTATACGGAAGAATGCCGTTCTCGCCCCCGGCATAATTCTGTCAAAATCGACGAGGATTTTTGACCTGGTGAAGGGGAGGGAGTGGATAGGAGAAGTGCCCGAATCGGCTGTCGTCGTCCCCGGCGCCCGTCCCGCCCGCGGCGACTATGCCCTCGCTCAGGGAATTTCCCTTCAGGCTCCCGTCATCGTGAAGTATCGCGATGCAGGGACCGAAGCTTCCGTTGCTCTTGAAGCTTCGCTTAGGTGAAGCACACCTCGCTTGGCGAGGCATTTCTTGGCCGCAGGGAGAAACCGGTGAAATACAAATTGGGTATAATCGGAGCGGGTAAAATTGGCGAAGCCCTACTGGCTGGCGCTTTCGCGAAAAACCTTTTTTCTTCGGAGGAGGTCATCCTCTCCGTCCGCAGCGAAGCCCACAGGCTGGACCTGGAGAATCGCTATAAGGTAGCGGCTACCCTGGACAATCGACAGGTAGCGGCCAATGCCGACATCATCCTGCTGGCGGTAAAGCCTAAGGCACTGGTCGACATTCTCAGCGTCGTCGCCGACTGTATCCCTCAAGGGGCACTCGTGATCTCCACGGTAGCCGGCGTCCCCTTGGATGTCATGGAATCGAGAGTGCCCCAGTTTGTGGGGGTGATCAGGGCTATGCCCAATCTCGCCGTCTCGGTGGGGGAAGGCATGACCGTCTTCGCCTGCGGGAAAAACGCGTCCATCCAGCAGGTCAAGATGGCTGAGGATCTTTTCGGTTCCGTAGGCCGTGTCCTGAAAATGGATGAGCAGCATATGGACGCCGTCACGGGGCTTTCGGGTTCGGGACCTGCCTATATCTACATCGTGATTGAATCCCTCGCCGATGGAGGGGTGAAGATGGGCCTGCCCCGCGACGCCGCGATCGAGATGGCCGCCCAAACCGTGCTCGGAGCGGCCCGTACCGTCCTTGTGACGGGGGAGCACCCCGCCAAACTCAAGGACCAGGTGACGACACCCGCGGGTGTCACGATCGATGGCATCATGGAGCTCGAAGAGGGAGGCCTGCGCGTAACCCTCATCAAGGCTGTCGTAAAGGCAACGGAGAGGGCAAGGCAACTGCTTCATAAATAAAGCAACAGAGGCCAGTGGCGAGACTCCAACCGCTTGAACGCCCCTTCGTCTATTCCCTGCTCAGGATGGAACTGAGTATCTGCCGGATTGTCGCTGGGAGGGGCAGTGTTTTGCCGAGGGTTTTTTTTCGTGGCGTGAACTCTGACAGCACTTTCTGGGCGAACATCTGTGCCTTGCGCGTCAGTTCATTGCCCGAAAGCGGAGCCGAGGCTTCGAGGGCATCCAGTACCTTCTTGCTCCTGCTCGAGGCCATGCTTGAGAAGAGCCTGTCATGGGCAATCGGTTCCATCGCCTGGATGAGGGAAGCCACGATCTTCGGATCGATGTTCGAAACAACTAACTTCAGCAGATGTTCGTCCAACTCCAGTATGAGGTTGCTTATATCGGAAACGAGACCTTCCTCGATGTCTCGTGGCCCATCAGTCAAATCCTGACCGGAGTCTGCTTCCGTCCCTGGCCGGATCGACGTGAGCAGCTCCATGAAGGCATTCTGCGCGTCGGAGAGCTCTTCGGATGATAGCCGATTTCTCGCGTCCATGATCTCCGACTCAAGGAGGATGGCACCAAGCCGTGAACAGGAGATCGATTTGATATACTCTATCGTCTTTCGTGGGCAGCCGGCGAGGGTCGCCGCCACAAGCTGGTTGCCGGCGAGACGAATTGTCTGACTGATAGAGCCTTTCAGGATGCTTCCTTCCTGCAGTATGTCGGGCAAATCGCCCGGGATTATAAGCTCTTCGTCAAAGCCCTTCCTGACTTCAAAATGCTCTGTCAGCCATTTTTCGACGGCATCGAAAACAGAAAATCCGAGAAAGGCCGTCATTGTTCGCATTATGATGATCGGATGGACGTTCCGGAGCGCCAAATCCGTGCCCGCGATGATCATCTCGACTTCGCATTCTTCCTGGACTGGGGCCTTCCCTGAGAGGCCTGCCGCCACGAAGGTGGATCGCACATAGCCGACCGGCGATGCAGAAGCGTGCCGTCCCGAAACGATGAGAGAATACGCGAATTTATAGAGCCTTCTTTTTTCGTCGCGCATTGCGCCGGCAAGACCTGCCTCGCCTGGATTGTGCGTGCTTTTTGACTGATATTCCCCGACCGCGACGACGAAGCGCTTGGCTGATTCAAGGTAGGCTGAGGTTCTCCTGGAACCGGATTCGAATATCGTCGGCCACGATTCCTGCTCAGCCGGCCGCCGGTCAGACCTGCGCGGGAGTTTTGCGTGGACAGGCATCCCGCCCGCGCGATACAGCTGCCGGTGAATACGGCAGAGTGAATTTATTATCATAGACTTTGGGTGCCGCTCTCCGAATCCAAAGCCTTGAGGAGGGAATAGGCTTTTTCAGCACCACAATAGGGAGCGAGTTTCCTGAGGAGGAGATCGCGGGAATCGCCGGCCGCGATGGAAAGGAGAGCTTCCACATAGATGCATTGCTTCAGAAATTCGAAGCCGACGAGGGTGCTCGTGGAAAGGTAGATGGCGAGGATTTCCTCGAGCACTTCAGGCGACAGCCCCTCGGCGATGAGCTTAAATCCATATTGGAGCATAGGAGGTTTTTTCAGCGACTCTTCGACCGAGGTGAAGGGCAGGATGCCTTCGTCCCTCGCCTTGTCCGAAACCGCGAGCATCTCCTCAATTATGTGGGGCAGGGCGATCTTGTCCTTCTCGGAACAGGCAAGGCGTTTCGTCAGTTCAGCATTCCACAGTATCATCCAAAACTCCCGCGTCCAGGAAACGTGGACGATTTTCACGTTTTTCCCATTATAAATGCATACTCTGAATATAAAGCTCATTTCCCGGGCTGGCAATCGATAAAACATAATCCGCAACGGTCAAAGCCAGTTTTTCGGGATCAGTACTGCCAAGCCGGAAGCGTTCGACAGGACCGATTTTCGTCATCGAGGAGAGACGCTCCAAAAGGTTTTCCTCAAGTTCGGGCCTGAGCGTCAAAACGAGAGATCCCTCGCCATGGTCCATCGCCCAGACCGCGTTCATCAGAAAGCCCCCTCCTCGTTTGACTTCAAGCGCTCCGATCTCATCCAGAATCACTGGTCCGCAACCCTGCGCAATGGCTTCCTTCAGTTTGTCCAGGACCCAGACAAAAGCTTCGGGGTTGAAACTGAAGGGGAGATAGTCATCACCCTGCGATGCCGTTCGTGAAGCGAAGTGCAGGAGCTCCCTCCTGCCCAGATCATGCAGAACGATAGTCAGGGGGATGCCCCGCTCATCCCTCCGGTTCTCCTCGATGATGGCGAAGGGGCATGCCGATTTTTTCTCCAGGATGCTGAAAAGAGCCTTGCAGAGGCTTGTTTTTCCTGTACGCATCGAGCCGGTGACGAGGATGAGGTTGCGCATAGGCTATTTTCCGATGTATATCGGATTTTGTCCATCGATCAAGCGTATCCGGCTCGGGGCAATGGGGAGAAATGGAGCATTTAGCAGAGTGATAGTTGGTGCGGCATATTCTATAGTTTTCCTAAAAACGTGACTAGTTTCACTTGACATGCAGTTGCGAACATAGATATGTTTCTAGATGAGAAAACGACGCGATGCCGGCGGCGAAACGGTATTGAGCCATTTTTGATGACAGCCTGGCTGTCATGAGCCTCCCGGGGGCGCCTCCTTCCCCGGGAGGCTCTTTTATTTTATAATTGCTTCATGGATCTCGAAGATTTCGATGGCTGGTGCCGCTCGCTCCTGCAGATAGACGCGCTCAAGGACATCGATGATTCGCTGAATGGCATCCAGGTCGGGAGATCAGGAAGACCGATAGGGAAGGTTGCCTTCGCCGTCGATGCCTGCGCCGAATCCATCCGCCGCTCCAACGAGGCAGGCGCCGATATTCTTTTTGTTCACCACGGACTCTTCTGGGGGAAACCGGCCAGACTGGAAGGCAGTCTCCTTGAGCGCATCAGGCTTCTCATCGCGTCGGATATCGCCCTTTACGCCTGTCATCTGCCGCTCGACATGCATCCCGAAGTGGGAAACAATGC
>JBAQLW010000346.1:0-2790 GCA_049302175.1 Rectinemataceae bacterium | reverse complement strand
GACCTCCCCTGCACCTCTATGCGCGGCGCCACGCTGCCTGCTTCGGCAGGGCTATCGTGATGCCCAATACGATGCCGCCCATCGCAGATGTCTCATCCCTCGCCAGGTACAGGGAGGAGATCGCCGGATTTACCAGTGACAGCGGATTCCTGCCCCTGATGGCCTTTAAGCTCCTGCCCGGCATGGAGGCAAAAACCGTGGATGCCTGCGTCGCGGCTGGAGCCGTCACCGGGAAGTACTATCCGGCGGGGGCGACGACGAACGCGGCAGACGGGCCTTCATGTCCCGAAGCCGTTGCCGATGCCCTCGATGCCATGGAGGAGGCCGATATCGTGCTGTCCATTCATGGAGAGGCTCCCGAAGCTCCTTCCCTCGAGAGGGAAAGGGCCTTTCTCGGCACCGTCGAAAGGATTATGTGCCGCTGGCCCCGCCTCCGGATTGTTCTCGAGCATCTTTCGACGAAGGAATCCGTCGATTTTGTCCGTTCTGGACCGGATCGCCTCGGCGCTACCATCACGGCCCACCACCTTCTCTTCACGATAGACGACATGCTGGGATCGGGGCTCAATCCCCATCTCTTCTGCAAGCCCATCCTCAAGTCGGCGGGAGACAGGGCTGCGCTGAGGGAAGCGGCCTTTTCGGCTTCGCCCCGGTTTTTCTTCGGCAGCGACTCGGCTCCCCACGAAAGGGCGGCCAAGGAGAGTGCCTCCGCTCCCGGCGGTGTATATTCCGCCCCGACAGCCATTCCCGCCCTTGTAGGGCTCTTCGAATCGGAAGGGGCTTTGGCGGCCTTGGCGACCTTTGCGGCGAGCAACGGCGCCCGCTTCTACCGTCTGGTTCCGCCGTCGGGAACCCTGCGTCTCCGACGCGAGGCCTGGTCGGTACCGGAAATGATCGACGGCGTCGTCCCCATGTGCGCGGGCGCCGTCCTTGCCTGGCGCCTCGCCTGAATAGGGCAACGTTCCGGATTCAGACTCCCACGCATGACGACTTAGGCGAGTAGGAACGAGTCCGCCCTCGAAGCATAAGCTTCAAACGCGGATTCAATGAGACGATGGCCTTCCCTGTTCGGATGAATCCCGTCCTGGCACATATACTCCCTATAGTTGCTCTTTTCAAGAAAGGCTTTTCGTATATCCAGCAGCGGACAGGATTTGACGGACGCTATCCGCCTCACCGCCTCGTCGTACCTTTCGTGCCAACGAAAAATCTGCTGCACATCGCCCAGCCATGAAAGGATTGCTCTTCGGTCCAGTCCATTGCGCGTTATCCAATCGAAATAGCGATCGGCGACGAGAGGGGGGAGGCTCATGATGACCGGCCTGAGCCCATGGGAGCGCATCGTATCGATCATCTGCGAATAAAGGGCGGAAAATTCGGCGAGGGGCGTTGCTGGAAGATGTTCGGCTTCAGGTTTGGCAGCAACCTGGTCCCAGAGGAAATCGCAGTCATTGCCCCCGAATTCCAGAACGGCTAGTCCCACGCCCTTCCCTGTAGGAAGAGGAGCCCGTTCACCGGAGATGTAGCGGCGCAGTATGTCGAAACCTTTGGTTATCGTGCAACCGAACCGAGCCTTGTTGACGAGATTGATGCCGAGCTTTTCGGCGACAAGCGCGCTGAAGCATTCCTTTATGGGAACGTACTTCCCTTGTTCATCCACTATTATGCCGCGTGCGACGGAATCGCCGAAAAGATACACATCGTCATATAGCAAGAAAGGCCTCCAATGTTCTTTAATATGATAATAAAAACCATATAAAGAGGTTATAGATATAATATTATATGTTTTTGGAAGCGTCAACATATATAAGACCATATCTTGTGGCATCGATTACCATGTGGTATCTTTTCCTTATGGATGAAACTATGACGATGGCTTTGCGCCAGTACTGCGATGCTCTTGCCCGTAAAACCCCAACCGATTGGGCGCTGCTTCCCGACCTGGGACTCTATATGGACCAGGTGATCACGTACCTGGAGCGGCAGCTCGATATATTCATGAGGCCCGGCGATGAGAAATTCCTGACGCCTTCCATGATCAACAACTATGCCAAGGCGAAGATCGTTCCCAGGACGGAAGGGAAGAAATATGGTCAGGAACATATCGCTCTTCTTCTGGCCGTATTTACGCTGAAGAGGGTATTGTCGGTGCAGGACATGAGCCTGCTCTTCGGTAGCGCCGGAGGCAAGGGTGGTGTCGGCGACAAGCGCGGCATGGAAGACGCTGAAGAGGGGCGCGGCTCCGAGGAAGCGAAGGAATTCTACCAACGATTCAGGCGGAGCATGGAGCGTTCGGCGAAGGCGACCGCCGAAACGCTCGAAAAAATGCTGGGCTCCGCGCTGGGGGAGGGACAGGGTTCAGATGTGGAGAAGGGGATGATTTCGGACGAGAAGACCCTCCGCAATCTCGCCCTTGAGTTTTCCGTCGAGGCGAGCATGAAAAGCTATACGGCGGAGATGCTTCTAGCCATCGCCAATCCCGAGGACCGTTCAGCCGCCCGCGAGATTAAAGCACAGAAGAAAAGGGAAAAGCCGGAACGACAAAAAGGGAATAAAGCCTCAGCCTAGCACTCTTCCCCGAGTCTGACGATTCTCGACGATGTCAGCACCCTGTGGCCTGTCTCGGTTATGAGAATATCGTCCTCGAGGCGGACGCCGCCGAAGGAGGGATGGTAGAGGCCCGGTTCGATAGTGACGATATTGCCTGGTCTCAGTATGGCGGTATTGCCTTCCCTCAGGTTGATGCCGGGCAGCTCATGGGCTTCGAGCCCTATGCCATGGCCTAGGGCG
>JBAQLW010000345.1:0-7256 GCA_049302175.1 Rectinemataceae bacterium | reverse complement strand
CCTTCTTTCACTGCATCGTTCAGCCCATTCCTGAAAAGAAGAGGTGCTTGACCCGCTTCAAGGAGTCCTGCGATGGCGAGCGAAGAGAGCATGGAATCCCTTAAGGCGAGGAGATCCTTCGCGTGGGCTTTGTCCATGGCGAGACGGGCGACCAGGCGTTCCGAGTCGAGAACGGCTCCAAGACGCCTGCGCAGGTCGTTGAGGAAGAGCTGGTCGCGGTAGAGGTATTCCACTGAGTCCAGACGGGACTCGATAACTTCCTTTTGTCTGAGAGGCTGGAGAATCCATTGCCTGAGCAGGCGCGACCCGCCCGCTGTTTTCGTCCTGTCGAGGACGGAGAGCAGGGTGTCGCGCCTGCCTGAATCGGAGAGATTTTTCACGAGTTCGAGGTTTCGCCGGGTAGCCTCGTCCAAAGACAGGAAATCGGACATTTCATAGGGAAGGAGGGCTTGAATGTGAGGGCTTCGAGCCTTGGCATTCTCGTCGAGATAATCAAGAAGGATACCGGCAGCGGCCAATTCAGGCGCGTCGTCAGCGAAGCCGAAACCCTTGAGCGAAGCCAATCCGAAGCGGGTTTTCAGGTCATCGCATGCCTTTTTCCTGTCGAAGCTCCAGTCTGGTCTCCTCTCCACAAGTGTATTCTCGAGTTCGCGGATGATGGAGGCCGCTTCCGGGCGTTCGTAGAGGGACTGCTGTATTATTATCTCTCTCGGTGAAAGCCTGTACAGCTCCGAGCGAAGGAATTCCATGCCCGAAGGTTTGTCGTCGGCGGCGGAATAGGCACGGAACTCCCCTGTGGACGCATCGAGGCAGGCGATGCACAGATTGCCCTCGAGGCTGCAAACGCTCGCCAGGTAATTGTTGGCCGCATGGTCGATGAAATCTTCCTCGATAGTCGTGCCAGGCGTGACTATCTCCACGACATCGCGATCGATAATCCCCTTTGAATTCGGCCCAGTGAGCTGCTCGCATATTGCTACTTTCTTTCCCGCCTTGAGGAGCCGCGCTATGTACGGCTTGTAGGCATGGAAAGGGATGCCACACATTGGTTGGCCCTGCCGCTTTGTAAGCGTGAGATCGAGGAGGGAACTGGCTTCGATGGCATCGTCGAAGAACATCTCGTAAAAGTCGCCGAGACGGAAAAAGAGGATGGCATCGCGGTATTTGGCTTTGATGCGGCGGTATTGGTCGAGCATGGCGATGCGTTCAGGCATAGGCTTGAATTATACGTGCGGGGAAGGTACTCTACAAGGCGATAATCGCTTCCGGTATCATTGAAAGAGGGCAAAAGCGACAGGAAATGGCTGAAGAACGGATAAGCATCGGCACGGTCGGTCCTGACCTCATAATCATCCCCGTAGGACACATCACCGCTTTTCTCTGTCCCAAGCTCCAGGCAAAAGCCATGGAAAAGCTGGGACCAGACTCGGCGGTTGCCTCGATACGTTTCGACTTTTCATCATGTCTCTATATGGATTCCACCTTCCTCGGTCTCATCGTCCTGCTGGCCAAGGCCATGCGAAGCCGGGGGATCGGCCGACCCATCATGCATAGCGTCAGCGCTGAATGCAGAAGCCTCTTCAGAACCATGGGCATGATGAAAATGCTTGAATTTTCGGAGGAAGCCTGTCCTCAACCCGTGGAAAAGGAAAGCATCCTCGCCGGAGATGGTCTGAGTACCGGATTTCTCTACGATGCACACATGGAGTTGAGCGGCATTTCAGTCGAAAACGAAAAGCGTTTCCAAAACCTTACGAAAGAACTCAAGGAAGATTTGGATTCCATGAACGACTTAACGGCGGATCGACTGGACGGCTGAACAACATTGACGGCTTGCTCTTCAATTTCGCCCGGAAATAGCGAGTATGACCTTATCGGTTATGTCTATCGATGAGCTGTTCCATAGAACGATATTCGCGTTCTGGTCCTGAGGCTTGAGATTCAGGACAAGGGAATATCCCTCCGCCTCGGCTACCTGGGCTATCGTCATACCCAGTTTCTGGACAAATGAAGCGCTTGAACTGAGTGCCTTGGCGAGGAGGTCGAGCTCGTTCTGCCTGGCTGAGAGGTATTCCTTGAGAACGTAAGTCCGGGCAGCGATTTCGGTTGCAAGAACCTCAGATTCAGCGCTCTGGCCTTCCGTATCCGCCGCAGCCTTCCTGGCCTGCAGCCCTTTTATCGCCGCGGCTTCCTTGTCTACTTCAGCCTGAATCTCGGCTTTCCTGGTTTCAAAATCCTTGAGTGCCAACGTATCTTTGGGAAATGCCGCCAATACGCGTGCCATGTCGAGAACAGCCACCCGCGTGATCTGCTGGGAAACTACTGGATAGAGGGCGAGAAGTAGAAACAGGAAGCTCGTCCAGAAAATCTTCGTTTTCTTGTTCATCATACCTCTCCTGATCCCCAGCTGCTCAGTATAAGGGCTGGGTAATGCTCAGCACAAAATCAAAGTTCAACCCCGTGGATTTCCATGTGATGCCCGCTGCATCCAGGGTGAACCGCTTCGCGAAATAGAAGCGGAAGGGGAACTGAGGAATGGTAAACCTGAAGCCGAGACCTGTGCTGAAAGCGAAATTCTCCCTTGAAAGCGAAGAGGATCCTGTCGCCGCTGGGGTAGTCTTGGTCATATCGATGAAACCATCGTCCGTCATCATCGCCCCCGCGTCGACAAAGAGATCCATCCACAGCATCTGATCTACGATGGGCATCCTGAGCTCGATCGAATTATCCCATACCATCGTACCCTTCGAGCCATAGAGATCTTTCCACCCACGCACGTTGAAAGTACCATCCAGGCTCACCCAATCCTTCGTAACCTTGAAAGGTGTCCAGGGTTCGGCCATGAGGGCTTGAAGACCAGTATGTCCCATGAGGACCCACTTGAATTTCCATGTGTCGTTCAAAGGAATGGTGAAGAGTGTCGCGTAGGCATCAAAACGACTTTCCGATTTTATATAATGCTGGCGTTCGACATCGAGAAAGCCCGTCGCTGTGAAACGCTGGCTGAGGTAGTATCCCCCGGTGGGATTATACCAGTAATCCAGCGCGTTCAGATAAGCCCGCCCATAGATTCTGTTCGTCAGCATCCACTCCCTATTGGTCTCGCGAAATTCCGCTTCATAGGGTCTGTACTTATCCTCGTCATAGACTATCATCCCAACACCTGAGGTAAGTCCTCCAGAAGCGCCAAGATCCCCGATCCTTGTTTTGAGGGTATAGCCGAGGTTGAAACCGAGGCTGAAGTCCCAATTCTCATAGGGCATGAGGTATTGCTCAGGTACTGAGGAGAGGGATCCACTCCACTCATTTGCCCCATCGCCAAGGTCGACGAATGGATCAGGTATGTCTTCCTGGCTGAAAACGGGAGCGAGTATATCCTGACCAGTCGTATCGAAGCCGTGCGCCAGCTTGATACTGAAGCCTCGAGAAATCCTCTTGTTGAAAAGCCAGCCTTCGCTGAAGGAAGAATCCACCGACTGCTCAGTCGGCGAAAGCGTGACGTTGGCCTGAAGATTCTGCCCCCGACCGCCCAGGTTCCTATCGTTCCATTTCACGAACCCCGAGAGCGGAAAGCTCCCCGCCTGTCCCAGACCGCTGAGCGTTACGCCGAATTGGATATCGGCCGTGCTCATCTCCTCGACATTGATGACGAGATCCATGAGGTTCGCGGCGCTGCCCTGGTGTATCTCAGGCTCGACGACCGAAAAATACTGGAGATTATACAGATTTCGCAAGCCGTCGATGATCTTGGCTTTCGAGAAGATGTCGCCCTCCTCGAGGGGAACTTCGCGTGCCAAGACGTATTCCTTCGTTTTCTCATTGCCCTTGAAGCTCAGGTTCTCGATGTGGGCTCTGTCGAGCTCTGTCACCACGATCGTGAAGAGCATCGAGCCAGCAATGTCATCCCTCGTTTCCTTGAGACTGATCTGGTTGTAAATGTAACCGGATTCATAATACAAGTCGTCGATTCTCTGTTTGTCCTGCAGAAGTTTTTTATAATTGAGCACAGCTCCTGGCTTCAGGCTCACGAGATCCTCCAGTTTTTCACCGGAGAAAACCTGGTTGCCTTCGAAAGACATCCCTCCATACTTCCACTGGCGGCCCTCAGACAAGGCAAGCGTGAGCACGAGCCAATTCTTGCCCGTTGCCTGATCTTTCTCATATTCCTTGAAAACATCGATTATCTTGGCATCGACATATCCCTTGGATTGGTAGTAATCGACGACAGCCTTCTTGCTCTCCTCTAGTTTCGCTTCCTGGAAGGCGCCTGGCTGGAAGAGGGCGGCTTCCTTGAGTGTCATCTGGCCTTTGAGTGTCTTGGCCGACATCGAGGTATTGCCGGTGAATTTGATGCTGCGCAAGGCGACTTGAGCGCCTTCCTCGATTCTGAAAGTGAGCACTACGACCGATGAGTCCTCGGAAGGAATCGCTTCGTGGGAAATCAGGGCATCGGGGTACCCTTTCTCATTGTAAAGTTTCTGGATAGCCACATCGTCCAGGCTGGCCTTCGTCGCATTGTAGATATCGCCTGCCTTGACGGAGATCGCGGCCAGAATATCCGAAGTTCGAAGACCTGAGTTTCCGCTTACGCGCAGGGATAACACGGATGGCTTTTCCGTCACTACAAAGCGCAGGATGAGCTGATCCCGGGAATCCTTATAGGGGAGCGCCTGAGGCTCAATCGACTCGAACCAATCCAGTTCATACAGCTTCGATTGCATCTCCAACCAGATGTTCTCGGTAAATTTCTGGCCGATGTAGTTCCTGAGCAGGGCATCCAGCTCATTCCTGTTGGCTTTTTTGATCCCCTCCCACTGAATGGATGCGATCGACTTATCCCAGAACCACTCATCGGGTAATTCCTGGGCGCCAACGAAACCGAAAGCCGCGATCAGCATGAAAGCCAGCAAAGTTCTTCTCATTTGTATTCCCCAAGCATTCTAGTACACATATCGCCAGCTCAGGCTCAATTCCTGGCCGGTGACGAGGGAGCCTTCATCCATGGAAGGCGTTATGCTCCAGTTGATTAGTCCGAAGGGCGCATCGAGCTCGATGCCGAATTCGGAGTCTAGACGTAAACGAGACGAACTCACAAGGGGGTCCTCCCTCAATTTGAGCCCAGCATGAAGGAAGGCGGAATCGGTAAGATACTTCCCCACATAGAGTTCGCTCTGGTTGAGGTACCGTGCCAGCGGGTCCTCGGGATTGGCTTCGGTCAGCGGCTTCGTGAGGTCCAAGAGCCAGCGTTGGATGAAAGAGGATCGTATGAAGACGATGTCGAGGCCCAGCGCTTTCTGAACTTCCTGTTCGAAGCGCTTGAATATGTTGAGCTGCGGAAGAAACTCCGAAGAGGCGATGGCGGCTTCACGAATGTCGAGGGTCTCTTTGGTGTCTGCGGCAAGAACGCCCCCCGACATTATCGCGATGAGTTCAGTTTCGCTGTAGAGAGGCACCGAACTGAGTCTGGGATTGAGATTGTCGAGAGGAGATCGTTCTGCGTTCAGCATTATCTTGACGGTTCCGAGCGCGTTTGATTCCCTCAGCTCGGCTTCAGCGGTGATAAGGGGATTGAATTTCGTACTGTTTTCCGAGAACTCGATGCTGCCGCTTTTCAGGAAGAAGCTTCTTAGGTAGTACAGCACATAGCCTGTCCGCAGGTCGATCTTTCCTTCCAGAGAGAAGTCCTGCGAATTGGAATCGAATTGCAACGTCAGGAAGCTGCCCGGAGCAGTGAAGCCTCTGAGAATGGGTATCTTGTTGTCGGGAAGATACACTTCCAGCTGCTTTCCGAAGCTCATATCTGCCTTGATCCTGAAAGCTAGAGCATTCTCGTTTTCAGGCGCTGCGCTTTCGGGAAGAAAGCCCTGGGGGTTGATATAGACTTGGCCCCTCTCGAAATAGACTGATCCCTGCGCGACGATGACATCGTTATCGAGCGAAATGATCATGTCTATCTTCGCTTTGGCGTCGATAACGGTGATGCCGGCTATCTTCGTCGTCAGGTTGACGACGCTGTCCTTCTGCGATGCGACATTGAATTTCAAGTCGGTGAGAACCCATTGGTCGAGAAGGCCCGATGCTGAAAGTTCGATAGTGCCGTTTTCGAGTGGCACCAGAGTAGGAGCCATCTCAATGTTTTTCCCCGCGAAGCTGATCGTCGTTCCAAAAGGTCCAAGCTCGCCTGTCACCAACTCTGTGGAGCGTACCTTGACCTTTTTCAGCGTCAGCTCGCCATTTATCTCCGGATCGGCGATTGGACCTTTGAGATTGAGGTTTCCTGAGAGAACACCGTCGAGAAGCTGGATCTTGTCCCCAGGAAGAAGGGTTCCAATCTTTTTGAGATTGATCTCTACATTTTCCACGGCAGCTGCCACAACATTACCGGACATAGTCCCCTTTATATTTGCCGTAATGGGAAATTTATCGCGAAGCAGGATTTCAAAGGCTCCGCCTGAACCGATTGCCGCGGAGAGAGTACCATCATCGCCTCGCAACGCGATGTTTCCGTCTCCGTACGTACCAGAAAACCCCCATCGATCGACAAAAGTTTCACGATATTTCACATTTAGCAGTTTTCCCGAAAATTGGATGGAGGGGCTTCCGCTTTCACTCGGTCCCGTGTCCGCTTCGGTGCTTTTTTCCCGATCCATTCGGACATCAGCGACAATCCCCGCTTCGAGGAGGGCGTTGCCAATCACCGTCTTGTAGTCAAAAGCGAGATCAGCCCGACCTTTATCCAACTCGACGGTGACCTCTATATTTTCTGCCCGGTGTGCCAGGTATTCTGCTATCGGCAGCGACAACTGAAGTACTCCGTTTTCCAGCGAGCCTAAAGCCATCATCGTTACAGGTATGGCCCTATACTCTCCTCCAACGATCTTCGCCTCGAATTTTGTCGGCGGTATGGCGTTCCAGTCCATGGCTTCGAGATCAAGCGAAGCAAAATCGAAGGGACCTTGGATGCTGATGCTGCCCTCGAGTGCTCCTTTCAAACCATTCACAGCATCAGCAGAGCTAGAAGCCTCGATGTATCGTTCCAGGGGAAACCCCCCAAAGATTACCCTTGCATCGAGAACTCCGAGGGTATAGGCCACATTGACGCTGTATTTTTCGAGAGGATTGTCATCGCTCGCCATCGTGGCGTCGAGAGCTATCTGGGGCGATATGCGCAGGTCCCCGTAGGTCGCCTTCAGGCTGCCCGAGAGCCCATAGCCCTTGCCTCCTATCCTCAAGCTCCCCACCTCCAGCGCCCCCGC
>JBAQLW010000344.1:0-2126 GCA_049302175.1 Rectinemataceae bacterium | reverse complement strand
GTAGATGTCCCAATCCGCCCCGAAATAGTCCAGCCAGAGAGCGACGAACTCCTCGACAGCGGCATGGTCGCCGCCTTCCGTCGCCCGCTGAACCAGCGCGCGTCCGGCTTCCTTGGCCGCCGTCTTTTCGCCGAAGTGAAAGGCGAGGGTATACATGAAATCGATCGATTCCGATACCGCGGGATCGGTTCCATTCGATTGCCCCAACTTCTTCGCCTCATAGTACCAGGCCTCGGCGCCCAAGCCTTCGGCTGCCTGGGGAAGGTCGAGAAGAAAGGTGACAGGAAAGGACTCAGGATTTTCGACAGGAATTTCTACAGGAATCGACGTTGAGATTTCATCGGGCTGCGGAATGATTTCCTGAGCCGCGAGTTCGACCTCGCGCTCGCCAGAGGATATGAGGAGAAATGCAACCAGCAGCCAGAGAGTTCGCCTTTGGATCATAAAGCCTCTACGTGCGCGCAACCGCGACGAGACTGTCAGCCTTGTCGTCGTAAGGTCTTCCGTCGAGGCCGCCATAGACGTCCACCGCGGCGAAGCCCGCCTCCTTCAAGGCGTTTTTCATCTCGAAGCCCGAGTAGAGACGCAGGACGAAGGAACGGTCGACGCAGATCGAACCTTTTCGCAGAATCCAGCGGTTCAATTCGCCTTCCCAGTCGCCCACAACCTCATATTCCGTCCTCACCTGCCAGCCCGCCTTTTCGAATTCCTCTTCGCGCAGAAAATCCCTGGCCACCGTCTCCTTGCCTACCATCTCGATAATAAAGCAGCCTCCCGGCACCAGATTTTTCGTCACGTTCTTCAGCATGAGCAGATCGTCTTCCCGGGTCGCGAAATAGCCGAAACTCGTAAAAAGGTTGATGCAGAGGTCGTAGAAGCCCGGCCTCAGGAACCGACGCCCGTCCTCCCTCAGGAATTCGGGAGAAGTACCGGGACCCTTCCCGACCACAGCCTCGGCCGTCTCCCTCGCCGCGTCAAGGTAGGCGCGGGTCAGATCGATGCCTGTCACCGCATAGCCTCGGCTCGCCAGCTCCACCGAGTGTCTGCCCACCCCGCAACAGATATCCAGGATCTTCGCTCCAAGTGAAACCGAGGAAAGCTTCAGCAGATTGTCCACGACGGTAGGCACTTCAGCCCACCTGGGCTCATCGAACATGAGGGGAGCGTAGGTAACCCAAAAATCTTCGTCCTCAAACCACTCAGGTGTTGTCAAAGCGCCTTGTGCTCCACAACGAGGGTCATCGCGTAGCTGAGTATGTCCATATCCAGCTCGCCTGAGCCCTCCGAAAGGATATCCCGCAGCTCCCTCCAGTCATCGTCCGAAAGCGGACTCCCATCATAGTCCTGGAGGAATATCCCCGCTATGGCAAGGAGCCAGCCAGTCGCTTTCTCCGTGTCCTTGGCCTGCCTGACCGCAAAACTTTGGAGGATATCCTCTCTCGCTGCCTGGGGAAGAAAGCCGAAATACCGTTCGACACAGGCCTTGAAATGAGCCGCGCGGGCGCCCTCTGGCAATTTTCCCGCCTCGGCCAGCGAGCGCTCAAGGTCGTTTCTCGTCTTTTCTGAAGGTTTCATCACTTCGATTATCGGCAACGGGGCGCCCGCGCTTGACTGACAATAACCTGTTCAGCGCCCGTAGTACCAGGCTGAAGAAGTATCGAATGGATAACCGAAACTCTTCTCAAAGCCGCCTCGACAATATGTACTATTTGAATTTTTCCATTCCCTGATTAGGGGTGTTTTGATCAGCGAACAATCCCGAACTCTCCAGTTCGTCGTCGCCGCTCGCAACATAACCGCAGCCTGGATAATAATCGGGATAGAAGTAGAAAGCGCCGTCGGCGTAAGATTGAACGACTTTAAGAAACTGCTCGATAAAATCGCGTTGGCCGATTTCGCTGAAAGGATATAATTCTGCAGGAGTTTTAAAACTTTCGACAGGATGAGCAGGATAAGAGAATTCGGCGATGAACACTTCCTTTCCCAGCGTGTTTTTAAGGTAATCAAGCGTCTGGTAGAATTCTGGTTGAATAAAATATGGCTGGTCTAGCTGGCCGCCGCCCCCGAACATATAGGGATAGCTCAGCTCGGCGATATCGTAGTTGACGCCTTGATCTATCATGTAT
>JBAQLW010000343.1:0-1762 GCA_049302175.1 Rectinemataceae bacterium | reverse complement strand
ATATGGGACAGCGAATCCGGTATCGCTCCTCCCGAGAACCTGGAGGCCCTGACAAGGCCCGAATACGCGAAAAAAATCATCATCATGGATCCGCGGACATCAACCCCCGGCCTGGGCTTCCTCGCCTGGACTCAGGCTGTCTACAAGGACGCCTGGAAGGATTACTGGAAACGCCTCGGACCCTCTGTGCTCGCGATGACGCCTGGATGGGATACGGGCTATGGGCTTTTCACCAAGGGAGAAGCTCCCCTCGTCCTCTCCTACACCACAAGCCCGGCCTACCACAAGGCCTATGAGGAGAGCGAGCGCTACAAGGCCCTTGTCTTCCCCGAGGGGCATTCGGCCCAGATCGAGCTGGCCGGAGTACTGGCAGCATCGCGGCGCAGGAAGGATGCCGAGAAATTCCTGGACTTCCTCCTCTCGGCCGAAGCCCAGGCTCTTCTCCCCGAAACCCAATGGATGTACCCATCCAACGCTTCGGCAACCATTCCCCCCTCGTTTTCGGTCGTGCCCTCGAACATCGTGACGCTCAAGGCCGGCATCGCCGACCCGAAGAACGATCCCGAGACAGCGGCTTCGATCCTGGCCGAGGCGGCGCGCTGATTGATGACGAGCAAGAGAGCTGCCGGCGCGGGGGCGGCGTACAGGAAAGCCGCACCCCTGTCGGCAGTCTCCGGCAATGGAACGGGAGTGGCCGCCAAGGCTGCCGTCTTTGCCGTCATTGCCTTTACCCTCTCGCCCCTGGCCGCCTTTGTCTACTCGGCTTTGGGTGGGGCAGCGGAGGGCGGCCAGGGGGCTGGGCGCGCCGTCATCCTCGACCTCCTCTCGCCAGCCACCTTATCGGCCTTGCGCTTCAGCCTCAGCCAGGCCGCCTTGAGCACCCTTCTCGCCTTCGTCGTCGGTTTTCCAGGCGCCTATTTTGTGTCTAAGTACGAATTCAAAGGCAGGCGCTTCTTCCTCGCCCTGGCCGCCATCCCTTTTTGTCTGCCCTCCATCCTCGTCATCCTCTCCTTCATCCTCTACTACGGAAAAAACGGATGGTTCAGCCTCGTCATGGCCAAGGCCGGTCTGGCGGGCGGAGGAAGCCTGCTCTATTCGCTCTGGGGATTGGTCTTTGTCCATGCATTCTACAACTTCCCCATATTTATCCAGAATGTGGGCTCGGTCTGGGCTAAAATGCCGCGAAGCAGGGAGGAAGCCGCCCGGACAATGGGCGCGGGGAGGATTCGATCCTTCGCCGTCGGCACCCTGCCCTATCTCCTCCCTTCGATGCTGCAGGCCGCAAGCCTTGTTTTTCTCTTCTGCTTTTTCAGCTTTACCATTGTCCTCGTCTTTGGAAGCCTGGCCGGCACGACGCTGGAAGTAGGCATCTACAGGGCGATCCGCTTCACGAACGACAGACCGCAAGCCCTCGCTCTGGCCTTTGTCCAGACTGTCATCGCACTTCTTGCTGTGGCCGCCTTCGCCCATTTCGACAGGAAAACCGCTGCCTCGGCCAAGGGTTTCGGCGACGCGCCGTCACGAAGGAGACCGGGACTGACGGCGACTCTGGGCATAAGCGCCTACCTCTTTTGTATTGTCATTTTTTTCCTGGGTCCTCTCGTCGCCCTCGCCGTCGAGGCGTTCACGGTGCGATCTTCCCTCGCCGGAGGCAGGACTTTCGGGCTGGACAATTTCACCAGGCTCCTCGGTGGCAGCTCCGGCTTCGGCAGCGCGGGGTCCGTCTCTTCCCTCGTCACGGCCACCATCAACAGTCTCACCC
>JBAQLW010000342.1:0-3698 GCA_049302175.1 Rectinemataceae bacterium | reverse complement strand
GCCGCGCTCTCAGCCTATATCATGGCTGGGATCGGTTCGGACCACGAATGCACGACGCCGGCAGAGGCGGTGGAAAAGCTGTCCAAGGGCATGTATATAATGCTGAGAGAGGGATCGACAGCCAAGGACCTGCGCCAGCTCCTGCCGGCCATCACTCCGGCTTCCGTACCGCGCTTCCTGATCTGCTCCGATGACAGGCACTCCAACGACCTGCGCGACGAGGGTCATATGGACCATGCCCTGCGCCTCCTTCTGGGAGGAGGAGTGGCCCCGGTCGATGCTTTCAGGATAGCGGCAGCCAATCCGTCTCAATGGTTCGGCATGAAGGGCGTCGGCTCCATCGCTCCGGGCTGCAAGGCGGATTTCGTCGTTTTCTCGTCATTCGAGGAATTCAGGGCAGAGATGGTATTCAAGGACGGCCGCCTCGTCGCCGAGAACGGCGCCCTTCTCGAGGAATTCCCCGCGCGCCAGGTCTCCCTGCGCGATTCGGTCAATATCAAGTGGCTCACCGCCGAGGATTTTGTCATTCCCGACAAGGGGAAAAAACTGCGGGTGATCGAGGCGCGACAAGGATCAATCGTCACCGGCCACAGTGTTGCGGAACCGAAGGTGAGGGATGGCCAGTGCGTCGCCGATCCCGGGCGCGATCTTGTGAAGATTTTCGTGATAGAAAGGCATTCAGGCTCGGGGAGGATAGGCAAGGGCTTCATCCGGGGGCTGGGATTGAAGCGCGGCGCCATCGGCGGCACCATCAGCCACGACTCCCACAACATGATCATCGCGGGCGTCGACGATGTCTCGATATTCAAGGCGGCTCGTCACCTCAACAAGATCAAGGGCGGCCTCGTCTTCGCCGTGGGGAACGAGGTTATCCTCGATCTTCCCCTGCCCGTCGCGGGGCTTATGAGCGACCAGAACGCGGATTTCGTGATCGGACGACTGCGCGCCTTCGAGCAGCTCTTCGAAAAGGAAGGGCTGACGAATACCTCCCCCCTCATGACCCTCTCCTTCATGGCCCTTCCCGTCATCCCCAGCCTGAAGATCACGGACGCCGGCCTCATCGACGTGGATCGCTTTGCGCCGGTGGATCTCTATGTGGATGAATGAAATGCGTGGAAAGGAACAGGTGCTCTAATGGGTAGTCTGAGAATATTCGTGAACGATGGCTGGGTGGAGCCAGAAGCAGGACTCGGCGCGGTTCGCTACGGCGAGGCTCGCTACGGCGCGGTTCGCTACGGCGAGGCTCGCTACGGCGCGCCCGCCCTCGATTTCATACGAGGGGAACTGGGCCTTACGGGCACGAAGGAAGGCTGCAGGGAAGGCGACTGCGGAGCCTGCGCCGTGCTGGTGGGGGAATTCGCCGAGGCTCCTGAAGGCGGCAAGAGCGCGGGCGAACCGCGCTACAGGGCCCTACCCTCCTGCCTTCTCGCCCTGGGCGATCTCGCGGGAAAGCATCTCATCACGATCGAAGGCTTGAGCGCTTCATCGCCTGACGGCCTGACGCCCGTGATGCGCGCCTTCCTCGAGGAGAACGCGAGCCAGTGCGGTTTCTGCTCGCCCGGTTTCGTCATCACCCTGAGCGCCTGGCTTGCCGGCACGGCGCGTCCCGACCTGGCGGGGGCCATGACAGCCGTTGATGGCAATCTCTGCCGATGCACGGGCTATGGAGCCATAAGGCGGGCGGCCGAGCGCCTTGCCGTGGAGTTTGGAACACTCCCCGAGGATGCTGCCGAAAGGCTCGGCTTCCTCGTCGAAAAAGCGGTGCTGCCGCGATCCGTCCTCGCGTTCCTGGAGAGGGGCCGGGCCGAGGAAGTCACTGCGGCTCAATCGCGCGGGGGCATAGCGGACGCTGCCATCGGCGGCGGGACCGACTGGTTTGTACGGAACCCCTATCCGGAAGCGGACTTCAAGCCCCTTCTCCTGCGCTCAACGCCAGGGATGGCAGGGATAGCCACGATCGCGGGCAAAACCGAGATCCCCGGTGGCCGACGCGAGGGAGCTGAGTGGCTCAGGGTCGGGGCGGCGGTGACCGTGACGGACTTTTTCGCCTCGAAGCTGGTGAGGGAAGCCCTGCCAGGAATCGAGAAATTCGAGAGCCAATTCGCGAGCAGCCTCATACGGAATCTCGCGACGATAGGCGGCAATGTCGCCAACGCGTCGCCCGTCGGCGACATCACATCGATGCTGATGGGCCTGGGAGCCGTGCTCGAGCTGGGTGAAATTCCGTCGGGGCAGAATCCGGCCCTGCACAGCGAACCGCGCTTTCTCGCCATCGAGGATTTCTTTGTCGGCTACAAGAAGACAGCCCTGAAGAGAAACGAGATACTGCTGGCCGTCCTCATCCCCGCCGATGCGGGAATATTCTTTTCCTTCGAAAAAATCGCCAAGCGCGAAAAGCTCGATATAGCCGCCGTCAATACGGCCATGTCGTTCCGCGTCGAGGGCGGGCGCATCGCCGGGGTCCGCATCAGCGTGGGGGGCGTCGCAGCCATCCCCGTCCTCCTCGAAAAAGCAGCGGCCCTCTTCGAGGGAGCTCCCGTCGACAGGGATGATCCGAAGACCCTCGCCGCCTTCGCGCGGGCAGTCTCCTCGGCTGCCCGGGAGGAAGTCTCCCCCATAAGCGATGTGCGCGGCTCGGCAGCCTACAGGAAGCGCATGACGGGACGTCTCGTGCTCGCCCATTTCATCAGGCTTTTCGAGGATGCGGGCATAGCGAAGGAGCTTTTTCCATGAAAACCATCGCCGAATCGGCCCTGAACCTGAGAGGGGCCACCCGCTATATCGACGACCTTCCCGAACCCAAGGACTGCCTCCAGGCGGCGGTAAAGCTGTCGGAGAGTGCCCACGGCAGGATACTGTCCATCGATGCCTCGGCAGCCCTCGCCCTCGACCCTTCCGTCCGCGTCATACGTGCGGCCGATGTTCCCGGCCAGAACCAGATAGGCTTCAACAAGGCCGACGAACCCCTCCTTCCCGAGACGGAATGGGAATACTGGGGCCAGCCCCTCCTCCTCGTCCTCGCAAGGACGCGTTCCCTCGCGCGCAAGGCTGCGGTCCTCGTCGAGCTGCGGGGCGAGGAGCTGCCTGCGGTGCTCGATCCAAGGGAATCGGCCGCCAGAGGCGATTTCATCCTGCCCTCGCGCACCATAGTCCAAGGCGATCCCCAATCGGCCTTCGAAACGTGCGCCCATGTCGTATCGGGGAGGGTGGATTCGGGTGGACAGGAACATGTCTATCTCGAAACCCAAGGAGCCTACGCCGAGGTGCGCGACGACAGGAAGGTCTTTGTCATCTCGAGCACCCAGGGTCCGACGGGCGTGCAGCGCGCGGTCGCCCAATCCCTCGGCCTTTCAATGAACGAGGTGGAAGTGGAGGCGCGCCGCCTCGGTGGCGGCTTCGGCGGAAAGGAAGACCAGGCCGCAATATGGGGTTCGCTCGCGGCGCTGGGCGCCTGGGTGAGCCGGAAGCCCGTGAAGCTCTACCTCGACAGGAAGGTGGACATGCGCGCCACGGGAAAGCGCCATCCCTACTCGAGCGATTTCCGCATCGGCGCCGACGCCGATGGCAGGCTCGTCGCCTTCGAGGCCGATTACTACCAGAATTCCGGCTGCACCTGCGACCTCTCGTCGGCCATCATGTCGAGAACCGTCCTCCACGCCACGGGAGCCTACAGCATTCCCAACGTGAGGGTTACGGGC
>JBAQLW010000341.1:0-7071 GCA_049302175.1 Rectinemataceae bacterium | reverse complement strand
GCCAGAGTCACGGAAGGGACAGGGCATGCTCAGAGTGGACAATAACATGTGGCGCTACGATCCGACGAGCCGGAAATATACCCACACGACGCTGAAGGATACCTATGAGAACACGACGGCGAGAAATTCCGACTTCAGGCGGAACCAGCGCTCTATCGACTATCAGGTATCGTCCATCGAGAGCGGAACGCTGGGCAAGTACGAGGTATGGATAGGCGAACTCAAAGCGACGAGCGACGAAGTGCCATTCCCCACCATCAAAATGTGGATCGAGAAGGATCGGCAGATCGTGCTCAAGGTGGAGGAATACTCGGTCTCGAAGAAGCTTTTGAGGACGGCGTACTACACAAGCTATGTCCAGATCGGCAACTCCTACGTGCCGACGGTGCAGATTTTCCAGGATGGGCTAATACCAGAGAAACGCACGCAGACGACCTACACGAACATCTCGACCAAGCCTGTGCCTGACGATGTGTTCACCAAGAATTACCTCGAGCGCATGAGCCAATAGGAGGCGATCGTGAAAGCAATCATGCGGAGAATCCTGGCGCTCGCCGGCATTTTGTTCGCGTGCGTGGCGGCCTTGCCCATCGCCGCGCAGGACATATCCGACACAAGCATCCCTCTCGATGAAAGCCAGCTCTTCGGCGGCGACAAGGATATAGTCCAGGTGATCGACACCGATGTAGCCTCAAAAAGCGTCATTGAGTTGGTCGCCGATACGAAGACTTATCCCGTCTTTCTCGTGGAAGGTTCGGGAAGCGTGGGGATGGAAGGAAGCATCTATCCTCTAGGCGCTGGCGCGGGCGAGAACACATTCGTCGACGGTTCCGTCAAGTTGAACAATTTTTTGCTGACGTTCCTGCCGAACGCCGCCACGACCTTTGGCCTTTCGGCCAGCGGCATCCTGCAGTCCGCCGGGGATCAGGAACTCGCGGCAGGCTTGACCACTGATGTCAGGGCTTCCGAATTTTCACGGTTCTACGCTTCAGGCATTTTTAAATATAAATACAACGCCGGAACCGACGCCACTTCGAGCGCTTTCGCCCTTGATGAAATCTTTCTGGACACTGCGATCGACCGAAAGGTTTTTTTCCGCATGGGCAAGCAGCGGATAAGCTGGGGCGTCGGCACCTGGTACCAGCCCGCCGATGTGCTGAGTCTCGCGGCCATCGATCTCGATGATCCGACGGCTGCCAGGGAAGGTCCCTTCGCCTTCAAAATCGATATCCCCTTCGGACTCAACCATGCCACGACCTATGTGACGCCCCCGACCACCGAAGGGGATATCCATGTCGCCCTGGCCCAGCGTGTGGACCTTGTCGTAGGCGGCTTCGAGCTGAGCCTCGGCGGTTTCGCGCGAAGCGATATGGCAGCCAAGCCCCGTCTCATGTTCATGTTCACCGGAACCCTTGGCAATTTTGATCTCTATGGGGAAAATGTCGCCGCCTGGGGATCGGACAGAACCTATGTCAGGGTGAAATCGGGCGGAAGCTACGAGACGTACACGATAGACAACCTGCTCGTGTTCCAGTCGACGGTAGGAGCCAAGTATTCCTGGTCCAACTCTGAGGGGCTTTCCCTTTCGGCGCACCTGCAGGGCTATTACAATGGCACAGGCTATGCCGACTCGACCATACTTCTCGATTCGGGCGCCAAAGCAGCGCTGAATACTAGCCCTTCCTACACCGCGAGCGATAGCAAGGAAGCAGGCATGTTCTACCTGGCGGGGAACGGCTCCCTTTCCCTCGATTTCGGGGCAGATGAAACGAGTTCAACCATTACGCTCGGCGGCTCGGCTCGCTATAATTTTTCGGATAATTCGCTGAGCGCCACACCCTCGCTGGGGCTGGACTTGGGCAGTTCCAGGGATTTCAGCCTGACCTTGTCCGCGGCCACCTCACTAGGCGAAGTTGGATCGGAATACGCGAAAGACGGCAACAAGGTCACGCCGAAAATCGCCGGCAAGGCGCTCAAGGATTTGACCGCTTCGGTGAGCGTTCCTATCCTTATGGGAGCCGATTATGCGCCGGACAAGGTCGATGTCGATTTTAGCCTCCTTTGGAATGTGCTGAGTTTCGATTGAAAAACCAGGCTTTGATTGAGATGGAGGGACTATGCATGGCAAGATTCTGATCGTCGAGGACACGAAGGAGCTGGCCGAACTCTATGCCCTCTATCTCGCCAAGGAAGGCTTCGAATGCAGCATAGCGCTGACCGCCGAAACCGGCCTGCCTCTGGTGCAGGCGTCGGAAGGGGAGTGGAACCTCGTCATCCTGGATATAAACCTTCCGGGTATGGACGGCTATGAATTTCTCGAACGGCTGCGGAAAACCTCCTCAGTGCCCGTGATGATCCTTTCGGCACGCGAGGCAGAGGAGGATGTGATCCATGGGCTCGGCGTCGGCGCTGATGATTTTGTCACGAAACCATGTCCTCCGCGCGTCCTGGCCGCAAGGGTCCGCGCCTACATTCGCAGGGCCGCGGCTCCTGTCTCCGGCAAGGACGGGTCAGTGTGGCGCTTTGGCCCCTTCGAGCTGGATTCGGAGGCGCTCTTCCTCACCAAGGCAGGGGTACCCGTAAGCCTGTCGCCCAGGGAGTTCGGCCTCCTTCAAGCCCTCATCGAGGCTAAAGGGAAATCCTTCACGCCCGAGGAATTATACGACAAGGTATGGGGACAGAATTTTGGCGATGTCAGCGCCGTAGGCGTCTATATTCAGCGTCTCAGGCGCAAGCTTGAGGACGATCCGGCGGCGCCGAGATATATCCAGACCCAGTACGGCCTTGGATACCGTTTCAATCCAGAGATGATGGCATAGGAGGATGTTGTGAGGTTGAAAACCCAGTTTGCCATCCTCACCGCCGCCGTCACCCTGCTGCCGGTGCTGTTCGGTATACTCTTCTTCGGATTCCAGCGGGCGCCGAGAGATCCGCGGGTTCCTTCGCGCGAGTTCATGGATGCCTTGTCGGAGCGGTGGAGGAGCGGAGACATCCTGACGGTCGAAACGATCCGTGCCGATGCTGAGAAGGCGGGCATGCCCCTGAGGGAAGTGGCTTTGTTCCAGCCCGACGGGAGGGTCATCCTGTCGACCTTTTCCCATATAATCGCGGGAAGCCAGGTAAAACTCACCGATCTCGCTTCCCAGCCCCGAAACGGCACTATCGCGCCGCTGCCACCGGAGGCACAGGCACAGGCGCAGCGCGTAGGCGCTTCACGGCCCGAATTCAAGCTCATGCCCATAGATTCCTCGCGGGCCGACAGCCCTCTCATCCTCTTCGATATCCAGCCTTTCTGGACCAAGCAGGATTTGCGCAACAGGAATATTCTATTCATCGGCGGCTTCGCCCTCATTCTTTTCATCGTCTCGGGGGTTATCTCGCTCGGCATTCTCCGATCGATAAGCAGGGCTATCAAAACCCTCGAAAAGGATACGGCCATCGTCGCCACGGGCAATCTCGACCACGAGGTGGCAGGATCGGGCAACCACGAGATTCTGCTTCTCGCCAAATCGATCAATCTCATGCGTCTCAACCTGAAAGATATGCTCCAGCGCCGCTCGAAGATGCTCATGGGGGTGAGTCACGACCTCAAGACGCCCATCGCCCTCATCCAGGGCTACGCCGACGCCCTCGCCGACAATGTCGCCTCCGACAAGGAAACACAGGACAAGTACCTGCAGATCATTCAGGACAAGGCCAAGCAATTGGAAGACCTGACGGGCGAGATCATCGATTTCCTGAAGATCGGCGGTGAGGAGAACATCTCCGTCCAGGAGGCCGACCCCGGCGAGATGCTGCGAGTGTTAGGGCAACGTTTTGCGAGCGACGCTAGGCTTTTGCAGCGGGAATTGACCTGGGGTTTCGGCGAGGAGGCGGCCGCAGAGCCGGCCTTCGCCATTCCCGTCGTCGTCATGAACAGGCTCCTCGTCGAGCGCGCTCTCGAAAACCTCGTCACCAATGCCTTCAAGTATTCAAGAAGCGAGGGGAAAATTGTCTTCAGGCTGCTGCGCCATGAGGGGAGGTTGGCCTTCTCCATGGTCGATGATGGGGCGGGGATAGCCGAAGAGGACGCCCCGTATGTTTTCGACGCTTTCTACAGGGGTTCTCATTCACGCTCGGACGGAGGCCATGGATTCGGCCTCACCATCGTGAAGGCCGCTGCCGACCTCCACGGCTGGACGGTGTCCATAGGCAAGCGCAGGGACGGCAAGCAGGGCACTGAAGCCCTTCTTATAATGAGTTGAAGCGCTCTTTCGTCGTCCAAAGGCCGAGGGCTGGGTTGGGAACGAAGAAGACTCTCTCCCCGCCGGGCAGCTTGTTCCAACCCAGTGACATCTTCTCGACATCGTATTTTTTAAGCATCGCCTCGAGAGATGCGTAGCCGTAACCCACACCCTCGATGTCGGCCTGGGATATGGCAGGTCCGGGCGCGTAGGTGACCTTGAAACGCCCCTCGCTCGAGCCATGGATGAGGTGGGCCGCCGCCGAGAGGCTCGAGGCCAGGTCTTCATTCCCGCGCACAAAGGCGCGTATCTCCGGCGAGGAACGGTATCCGTATTTCCGGATGAGGGCGTCGATGCCTGCGTCCTCGCCGAAATGGGCGAGACCGGGCGCCATGATGATGAGTTCCCCGCCGTCGGCCATGGCCATGCGCGTTCTGTACACAGCCTTGTTGCCCAGCCATGTTGAGCGGAATTCGGAAGGGTCGAGCCATACGATAGCCTTGTCGACGTTCTCGTCCAGCTGGTCAATGTTGACGAGGCGCGAAAGGGTCGCGGCGCGCTCAAAGCATTCGACATCGTCGCCCGCGAAGAAACCCTTCATGACGAGCCTTCCTGCTTCGTTGCGCCCCATGACGGTGAGTATCCAGAGAATGGGGGCGAGATTGCCCCGCGCGAGCTCGAATGCCCGATTGAAAACGCGGCGCACGGGCGTATCGGCGCGGCCCATCATTTTCTCCATCCCATATGCCGCTCCGAGGAAATGGCTCCGGTCTATGGCTTCCTTGCCCCCCGTGCCCACGAAAATGTTCTTGGCGTGGTTCGCCATCCCGACCACCTCATGGGGGACCACCTGGCCTATCGAGATGATGGCGTCATAGGGGCCGCCCCTGACAAGGCTGCCATTGGCCTGGACGGGATAATCGTAATCGACGACGCCTTCGCCGACTTCCCTCACGAAAGAGGCGGGAATTCGGTCCAGCTCGACGGGATCCCTGCGCCAGTTATGGACCCTGAAGAGGGCTGCCGGCGTCCCCGGATACATGGTCGCTATCTCCGATGCCGTCATCGAGGCATGGGTTCCGAGCGCGGGCAGGACAGCCGCGAGCTTCGGCCCGAGAGCGGTGTACACGAGGTCCGTGATGGCGCCTGCCCTCGAGTGGAAGCGGGTGATATCGGGTGGAACGGCTACGACGCGCCCGGCGCCAGCGATACCTTCGAGAGCCTGGCTTACGAGGGCTGGCAAGGTTTCAGGCTTTATCTCTTCCGCGGCCGAACCGCGGGATACGAACATCATGTATGCTCCCCGACGCGTAAGGCGTCTTCCGTCGATGTACAGCAAAGTGTAATGAGGCGGTGCCATAAATTCAAGCGAAGTCGGGCTGGAAGGCCAACCCAAGCCCAGCTTCGCGCTTGACCAGATCGGGCTTCCGGGATATAGCAGATAGGGTGTATAAGGAGGACCCATGAAGGTATTGAGCAAGTATTCCGTAGGAACCGGCGATAGATTCGGAAGGCAGGGGGAGGCGCAGATACGGGCATTCCAGCTCCTTGCCGGCCATGGCGTAGAGGCTTCCATCGTCTGGAACAAAAGCAACCGTGAACACGTCATCATAGGCACGGCACCGAAGGATCAGAGGGCCGCCGCCGACACCGCCGTCGCCGCCACGGGATTCACGGGCTCGTATTGCGTGGATGCCGACCACATAGGCCTCCAGAATGTCGATTGGTTTATCCCCTGGTGCGATTTTTTTACGATCGACGTAGCCGACTTCATAGGCAAGCCGGCCTCGGCCGGGCGTATCCGCGCCTTTATTGCCGCGCGCGGAGGTCTCGTCCGCGAGAAGACGGCTCCCGTCGCCATTTCGGCCGAAGTCATCGAGAAAAGCGCGAAAAAATATCTCTATGCCATAGACGAGGCCGCCAAGGTCTATGTACATATCCTGGCCGCCAAACCTGAAGGCAATTTTCACGTCGAAGTGTCGATGGACGAGACCGATGAGCCCCAGACTCCTGCCGAGCTGGCCGTGATCCTCGCCGGGCTCGCCGAAGTCGGCGTTCCCGTTCAGACAATAGCCCCCAAGTTCTCCGGCCGCTTCAACAAGGGCGTCGACTATGTCGGCGAGCCCGAGGCTTTCCTCAAGGAATTCGAGGCGGACGCAAAAGTAGCGACCTGGGCCGTCGGCGCCTTTGGGCTTCCCTCGAGCCTCAAGCTTTCCATCCATACGGGAAGCGACAAGTTCAGCCTCTATCGGGGTATGGGCACGATAATCAAAAAACTGGGCTGTGGGCTTCACTTGAAGACGGCTGGCACTTCCTGGCTCGAGGAACTCATCGGCCTGGCCGAGGCGGGAGGCGAAGGCTTGGCGATCGCCAAGCGCATCTACGCCCAGGCCTATGCCCGATACGACGAACTCCAGAAGCCCTACGCGACCGTCATCGATATCTCCATGGCCAGGCTTCCCCAACCTGGAGCCGTGAACGACTGGGATTCGGCCGCCTTTGTATCCGCGCTGCGCCATGACGCCAGGAACCCCTTGTACAACCGCGATCTCCGCCAGCTTCTCCATATAGGATTCAAGGTCGCGGCCGAGATGGGCGACGAATACCTCGACGCCCTGGACACCTACAAAGCGCAGGTCGGCCGCAATGTGAGCGCCAACCTCTTCGAACGCCATCTTACGCCTCTATTCCTCGGATAGACGGAATGGCTGCAGAGGGGAGGCGCTTCAGGATAGGGATCCGCGGTCGGCTTCTCGCCTTCCTGGGCATCGCCATCGTATTCATGGTGGCGATGGAGATCATTGCGCAGCGGGCGACCTACAAGGTGGCCGAGGAATATGAAACCCGC
>JBAQLW010000340.1:0-1837 GCA_049302175.1 Rectinemataceae bacterium | reverse complement strand
CGGCCGGACCGATACACCAGCTCCCCTCGGGAAGGCAGGCGACACCCCGCATGATATCGTCAGAAGGCTTGACCTCAGCCATGGTCCTGCCGTTCGGGGATTCCAGCTCGGCCCAATCCCCTTCCGACAACCCGAGGCTCGCTGCATCGGCCGCGTTCAGTTCGAGGGAATTGCGCCCGATGCTCTCCGGATGATCGCCCCCCTGGGAATGAACCCGCTCCGCCAGCTTGGGGCTGATGAGCAGCCAGTCTTCGGCATGGATTTCGGCCGACCACCGCATCCCTCCGCCCAGTTCCACCTTGCCCGATGCTGTCCCCAGTCTGGATCCCGCTGGATCGGCGGCGAAGGCTTTGCAGCCCGACCTCTCCTGGTCGGCGCCAAGGTAGATGCCCGTTTTCCTGAAGGCTTCCACATCGGCGATCTCCGAGGAAGCGAGGAAACGTTCTATCCATTCCCTTTCGTTTAGCCCTTCGGTGAATTTTTCCTCGACGCCGAATTGCGACGCCAGTTCACTGAATATGTCGTAATCAGACCTTTCCTGTCCCTCATAGGGGAGTATACCGGGCTTGTAGAGGAGATAGTTGCCGGCCCAGGGCAGGCCGATATCCTCTTTCTGAAGGGGCGAGGCGGCGGGAAGGATCAGGTCGCAGTATCTGGCTGTAGGCGTCATGAAAAGTTCGTGGCAGATCGCAAAATCCAGGGATTCAAAAGCCCGGACATTCTTGGCGATATCGGCACCCTGGTTCAGGAAATTGCCGCCCGCCGAATAGACTGCTCTGATGGGAGCGGAATCCCCCTGCCCGGTCTGCAGAACAGCGTCGGCCCAGCGGAGAACGGGAAAGTGCCGATTGCCCGAGCCATCGCCTTCGCCAATCGACGCGATGCGGCAGCCGGGAAGGCGCTTGTTGAGGGAGCCCGTCGATCCGCCGGAAAGGCCGAAATTCTTCGTGGCGAGCTGAAGGGCGACGCAGAGACGCGCCACTTCCTCGCCCGCCCTGGTGCGCTGGATCGAATAGCCAGGCAGGAGCATGGTCGGCTTCGTCGCGGCCCAGCGCCGGGCCAGTCTTGCGATCGCCGCAGGCTCTACGCCGCAGGCGGCTGCAGCCCAGGCGGGATCCTTCGCCACCCCATCGAGCCGGCCCTTCACGTGATCCATGATCCCATCGAATCCCTCGGCCCGCTCCACAACATAGGAATGATCGAGGAGACCTTCAGCATCAAGAACGAAGAGGATGGCATACATGAAGGCCGCATCGCTGCCGGGCAGGACGGGAATCCATTCGGCGCCTGTCTGCGTGGCCGTCCTCGTTCTGCGCGGATCGATCGACACGATAGGCACTCCCCGCCGTGCCGCCTCCATAAGGCGGGCCGGAAGCTCCGAGCCCAGCCTTGCCTCGAGGATATTGGCTCCCCAGAGGAGAATCAGCCTGCTCTTGGCCATCGTCGCGGCATCGAAGCCCGAATCGCCGTAATCCTTCCCAAACACGCGTTTGAGGGCGAAGCTCGCCGCGTTGCTCGAATAGCTCCCATCGGGGACTGTGCAGCCGCCAATGGCATTGAGGAAGCGGCGGGTGAGTCTTTCGGTATTGTGGAGAGCCCCCGTGGATCCGGCGCTCGAAAGGCAAAGGATGGACTGTGGGCCGAATCGCTCCCTGGAGTCGGAGAGGCTACGCCAGGCAACATCCAGCGCCTCATCCCAGGAAACAGGCTTGAATTGACCCGAACCTCGCCTTCCCGACCTAAGCAGGGGCGTCTTTATCCTTTCGGGCGAGTAGTGGAAATGAGGGAGGGCAAAACCCTTGGGGCAGCCGCGGAGCCAGGGGCCGGCAGCGGGATT
>JBAQLW010000339.1:0-2037 GCA_049302175.1 Rectinemataceae bacterium | reverse complement strand
GTCACGCACAGCGCCGCCGCGCGCCGCCACCTCGACCGCGTGGTCAAGGACCTGGAAGGCCTGCCGCTGGCGGTCGCCTTCCACGGCGCCGACTGGTATTCGGCCCGTGTCATCGAGGGACTGAAGGCGCGCGGCGCGGCGCTTTGCCTCCTCGATGGGGCCCGGGAACCCGGATCGCCTCCCTCCATCGATGTCGTCACCTCTTCCCTCGTCTATATCAAGCTTCGCGACGGCACGAATCCCTCGGTCTGGCTGACGCGGATCGAGGCTTTGGCCGCCCAGGCCGAAACGGTGAGAGTGATTTTTTCAGGCCCCGATGGCGGAAAAACCGTGCAAAAAGCGGCCTTGATGGCCCGTCTCTGGCAGGGCAGGGCGAAGGGCGACAGCCTGAAAGGAAGCGACTGATGGGCGGCACGATCCTCCATGTCAATGCCGTCGGCCTCATGGCGGCCATCGAGGAAGCGAGGGATCGCGACCTCAGGTCACGACCATTTGTTGTGGCGCGCGAAGGCGCCCTCCGTTCCATCGTCCTCGACCTTTCGCCGGAAGCGCATCGGGAAGGCATCAGGAGGGGAATGATGCTGTCCATCGCCCAGCGCCGCCTTCCGGGCCTCGTCGTAAAACGACCCCAACCCGAGCTGTACCGAAAGGCGGACGAGGAGATGTGGCGCATAGGCATGTCCTTTTCCCCCCTCGTGGAGAGGGCGGGGCAGGGACACCTCTTCATCGACCTCGCGGGCACTTCGCGCATCAACGGCCCTCCCCAGGACGCCACCCAAAATATACGGATGAGGATAATGGAGGCGACGGGTATCCATCCCAGCCTCGCCCTCGCCTCCAACAAGACGGTTTCCAAAGTCGCCACGCGCGTATTCCGGCCCGGCGGCTTCGTCGCCCTTCTTCCCCACGAGGAGAGGAGTCTCGTCCGGCTCCAGCCCGTCGAGCTTCTGCCCGGGGTCGGCCCCGTACTGAAGGATAGGCTCAGCCTTCTCGATATCGACGACATCGGCGGACTGGCCGATCTAGAGGCCTTCGAGGCGAGGGCTATCGGCCCTCGCGGCCCCGACCTCGTCGCCCGGGCCCAGTGCTCCGACGAATCGCCCGTCAACCCCGAGCCGCCGGAGCGCCGCTGCCTGCGCGAGGCCGCGGTGCTGGAACCCGACACGGCCGAAGCCGAAGCTATCCGCCTCCGTCTTGTCTATCTCGCCGCCACACTCGGATTCGCGGCGCGCAGGGAAGGCCTTGGTTCCCGCTGCGTCACTATCAGGATCGACTACAGCGACGGGCGTTCCGTGTCGGCCTTATCCCGCCCGCCGCGCGTCCTCACCCGCGATGGGGATATCTCGGCCCTCGCCTGGACGACGGCGCAGCGCGCCCTGGATCGTCGCGTACGAGTACGGCGCGTCGCTCTTGAACTTTCAGGGCTGGCCGCGGCAGGCCCCGAACTCGACCTCTTCGAACCGGCCCTGGCGAAGGAAGCCCGGCTCCAGACAGCCCTGGACAGGGTTCACGGAAAATATGGATTTCCGGCCCTGAGGCCCTGCGCCCTCCTTTCTGTCGGCCTACTGGCTTCCGGTCTGGCCGAGGGCGATTGAGTATGCTCGTTCCCCTTGTCGTTCGCTCTTTCTATTCCATGATGCGGGGTGTCGTTTCTCCCGCCGAGTGGGCGATGGCGGCGAAGGCCGCCGGCCTGCCCCGGATCGCGTTGACGGACAGGAACGGTCTCTATGGCATTCCCACTTTTGTGGAAGCCTGCGAAAAGGCGGGTTTGCGTTCCATCGTTGGCGTCGAACTCGTCTATGATGGGGGACGCGCCGTCCTCATCGCGGGTAGGAAGGCGGGCTTTTCGGCGATTTCGCGGCTCCTGACGGCCCGTGCCTCCGGCCTTGCTTCCTTTGACGCCCGGGCGGCTGTCGCTTCCATCCTGGGCGAGGCGACGCCCGGCGACCTTTTCGGCCTCACTGACGACGAGGTTCTTCTAAACAGGCCGCAGGGCGGCGATTCGATCTTCGCCCTCGTCAGCCCCTGCAATAGGGC
>JBAQLW010000338.1:0-7300 GCA_049302175.1 Rectinemataceae bacterium | reverse complement strand
AGAGGACGCAGGTGACACAGGTGTGGAAGTAATGGTCGGCAAGGTTTTGGGCGAAAAAGAGCACTGCCGTATTGGAATAGAGGTTCTGTCGTTGCTGTATGTCGATGACGCGGAAATTCTTGAGGATGCGCCGGCTGTCCATAACGGGGCTGATCCCCGCCAACCTCAGGAAATGCTGGAATTTCTGCTCATCGAAATCTGCATCGGAAAAGTCTCGGCAGATCAATTCGTCGAAGCGGACTTTTCCTTCAACTTTAACAAACTCGATAATCTCGTCGCGATTCATCTTCTGGGAGTTGGGGCCGGTGCGGTTATAAAAACCCGAAGCACAGCGATAGGGTTTATCGTCACCCTCACGCACTTCGATTATCAGGATATTTTGGTACTCTTCCATGATGATCCGAACGGGCGGATCACAGTTGCGGGCAATATCCTGGATCTGCGATCGGGTTCTGTTGTCAGCGCGGAAACCTTTCACAGTCCCGTCATCTGTGATGCCTAGATAGATGAAGCCCCCCGACGCATTGGCGAAGGCTACCATCTCCTTGTCGAGATTGGAGATCTGCTCCTTGAATTCTATGCGGTAGCCTTCGCCTTCTGAGAGGACAAGGGCAAGTTCTTCCGGGATCATGTTGGTCTTCGCTCCATCCTGATATCCTATAGAATTGTATCACATCACGATCTATATGATTTTATTATAGACTTCTGCCAGGCTTATTGTGAATGCTTGCGCGGATGCCGCTACTGCATCGAATCCGCGAAACCCTTCCATGCCTTTTCGTCGAGGCCGACGGAAGCCGATCCCCTTCCCGCGCGTACGATAGGAGTCTTGAGGAGGAGGGGGTCCTGGAGTATTTCCTCCCTCGTATCGTATACCATGAATGCCAAACCGCGCTTCCCCGCTCTGTCCCCAGCCTTGTTTACGAGGGCATCATAACCGCCCACGGCCTTCGCTACATCGTCCAGCTCCCCCTGGCTCGGGGCTTTCTCCATGATGTCGCGGAATTGCGCCTGAACGCCCCTCTCCTTGAAAAAACGCAGAGCTTTCTGTGTATCGCGGCATTTTTTGGTTCCGAAAACCTGTATCACCGGGGACTCCTCTCGAATGTTTCCAGTATACGATATGTTGACAGTTTCTGGCGACATACCTATAGTGAGTTTGTTGCGGCGCCAATAGGCTTAATCGGGAAGCTGGTGAAATACCGGCACGCCCCCAGGCACTGTAAGGAAGCGTGGAACCTGTCCCACGGCCACTGCGAAAGCGGGAAGGCCGGGGAGTTCGAGAGGTATGCTTCCGAGTCAGGAGACCGACCGCACGGCCGCGCCTTGAGCGCGGACATCGTTTGATTATTCACTGGGTGTTGAATAATGAAGGTTGGAACCTCCATACTTTCCCGCACAAATCCAGTGTCCCCACGGCGATAGCCTGAACTAGGCTATGCGCGAGCCTTGGATCGAGCCTTCGCTCGAGCCAAAGCGCTTCCGCCAGGGGGAAG
Source organism: Rectinemataceae bacterium (assembly GCA_049302175.1). Classification (GTDB taxonomy): domain Bacteria; phylum Spirochaetota; class Spirochaetia; order Treponematales; family Rectinemataceae; genus CAYXUF01. The sequence goes on along the minus strand of JBAQLW010000338.1, from coordinate 5,804 downwards.
GAAGTCCATGAATAACGTTGAAGCGACGATCGGTCGCATCTCGGAGCCCGACAGGGCAGCCGAAGCCTTGGCGCGAGCCCGACAGGCCAATCTCACCAAGCCCGAGGGGAGCTTGGGCGACCTCGAGGAACTCTCCATCCGGATATCGGGCATCCAGGGCCGTGCAGATCCTTCGGTGGATCCCGGGGCTATCTTCGTGATGGCGGCCGACCATGGCGTGTGTCGGGAAGGCATCTCAGCCTATCCCCCCGCCGTCACGGCGGGGATGGTGCTCAATTTCGTGAAGGGAGGCGCCGCCATCAATGTGCTCGGCTCCCATGCCGGCGCCCGTGTTGTCGTCGCCGACCTGGGCGTCGCCGTCAATTTCGACAGGAGGCTACCGATCTACCATATGAAGATAGCCAAGGGGACGGGGAATCTGGCGGTCGAGATGGCCATGAGCCGCGAACAGGCGATCCGGAGCCTGGAGGCGGGCATCGAGGTATTCGAGGCCGAGCTGAAGGCGGCGCCTTTCCGCATAGCCGCCACCGGGGACATGGGAATCGGCAACACGACGGCCTCGACGGCCATGGCAGTGGTCTTCACCGGCCTTGAGCCACGGCGCCTTGTTGGGCGGGGAACGGGCATCGACGACGAGACACTCGAGCGCAAGATCGGTGTCATCGAGAGGGCGCTCGCCCTGCATAAGCCGGAGGCCGCCGATCCCATCGGCGTTCTCGCCTCCGTCGGGGGCTTCGAGATCGGCGCCCTCGCGGGCGTGATACTGGCCGCCGCCGCGCACAAGACGCCCGTTCTCATCGATGGCTACATCTCCGGCGCGGCGGCGCTCCTCGCGAGGGCACTCGCGCCATTATCGGTCAAGTACATGATCGGCACGCACGTCTCCGGCGATGCGGGGCACGAGTTCATGCTCGATTCCCTGGGGCTCAAGCCCCTTCTCAGGCTCGGGATGAGGCTGGGTGAGGGCACGGGAGCGGCGCTCGCGATGCCGATATGTTCGGCCGCGTGCAAAATACTGAATAAAATGGCCACCTTCGAGTCGGCTAAAGTGAGCAGGAAGTCATGAAGAACAAGATGTTTTTCGTCGCGGCCTTTCTGGGCGCCGCTCTCTTCGCTTTCGGGCAGGCGGGCACAGGAGGGCACTCTAGTGCCGGTACCAGCGTCCAGGCGGTCGATTCACTGGGTCTAATGGTCAGGCTGGCGAAGCCTGCCTCGCGCATCGTTTCCCTGTCGCCGGCATCCACCGAAGTGCTTTTCGCCGTGGGCGCCACCGTGGTCGGCGACACGACCTACTGCGTCTATCCGCCCGAGGCTCTCGCCGTCGAAAAGGTGGGGGGATTTTCGGCCGACTCCATGTCGATCGAGAAGATCCTCTCCCTAAAACCAGACCTCGTCGTCAGCAATGGCAAGATACACAAGCCTGCCACGGACGAACTCGCCCGCTATGGCATCCCGATCTTCGCCTATGACCCCTCTGGTTTCGATGGGATAGCCGAGGGCATCATCGCGATCGGAACCCTCGCCGGCAGGAAGGAAGCGGCCATCCTCGTTGCGTCGATTATGAAGGAGAAGATCGCGAAGATTGAGAAAACCCTCGCCGTCATCCCCGCGTCCCAAAGGCTCAGCGTTTTTTGGGAAGTCTACGATGATCCCCTCATGACCTGCGGTTCGGCTACCTTCCAGCATGCCATCGTGGAAGCGGGCGGCGGAAGGGACATATTCTCCGACCTCCCCGGTTCCTGGCCAATGGTGAGCGCCGAGGAAGTGATCAGACGGGCTCCCCAGGGGATCATGGGCGCCGACGACCAAGGTGAGGCGCTCACCCTGGCCGCCATCGCCAAGAGGCCGGGCTGGACCCTGGTGCCAGCGGTGCGTACCGGCAAGATCATCCTCCTCCCGACCGGTCTCGTTTCCAATCCCGGACCGCGGGTGGCCGATGGGGTGCTGAGCGTCGCGAAAGCCCTCTATCCGAGGCTCTTCCCTTGAAAAAAGCCCTGCTGGGCATAGGGCTGGGGGCAGGGGCTCTCCTCGCCCTCCTGGGGAGCCTCGGCCTCGGTTCGGTGGCGCTCACGCCCGGGCAGGTGCTCGGCTCCCTCGGCGCCAAGCTGTTCGGGACCTCAGCGGCCACAGCCGCCGTGTTGGGCGTGGATGAGGTGACCATCATCATTGTGTGGCAGCTAAGGCTGGCCCGAACCCTCCTCGCGGGGGTGGCAGGCGCGGCCCTTGGCGCCTCGGGCGCCGTCCTCCAGGGTCTGTTCCGAAACCCCCTCGCCGATCCCTATTCGCTCGGCGTCTCCTCGGGTGCCTCCCTGGGCGCCGTCCTCGTCATAGCCCTGGGCTCCAAAATCGGCTTCAGCTTTCCCGGAGCGATCGAGATGGCCGCCTTCGCCGGCGCCCTCGCCTCGGCAGCCGTCGTGTACGGCGTGGCAGCCGTCAACAGGCGAGCGGCGCCGACCGCCGCCCTCCTCCTCGCGGGCACGGCCGTCGGCTCTTTCCTCGCGGCCATCGTCTCCCTCATCGTGGCGCTCAACGACAAGGATCTGCACACTATCTTCTTCTGGCTTCTCGGCGGCTTCGGGGGCAAAGGCTGGCCTGATCTGGCCACGTCCTTTCCTCCCGCCTTCATCGCCATCTCGGGCGCCCTTCTCCTCGCCAAGCCTCTCGACATCCTGGGAGCGGGGGAGGAAGCCGCGGGCATCCTCGGCCTCAACGTGAGCCTCCTGCGGGCTCTTGCCGTGGCGGCAGCCTCGCTGGGAGCCGCCGCCGCCGTCGCCGCCGGCGGAGTTATCGGCTTCGTGGGTCTCCTCGGCCCGCACTTCGCGCGCCTTATCGTCGGCTCCCTCCACAGAAGACTAATACCCGCCTCGGCGGTGACAGGCGCCATCCTTCTCATGCTGGCCGATGCCCTCTCCCGCTCGGTGGCCGCCCCCCTCGAACTGCCCGTCGGCATCGTTACAGCTCTCCTGGGCGCCCCGATCTTTCTCCGACTCCTCGCCACTTCGCGCCAGGGGAGGGGACTATGAACAGGCCTCCTATCCTCGTCGCCGAAGGGATCACCGTCGGCTACCATCGCGGTTCGCCCATACTGAGGGAAATCTTCATCAACCTTGAGCGTGGAAAGATCCTGGCCGTCATCGGCCCCAACGGGGTCGGAAAATCCACCCTCTTCAAGGCTCTCTCCGGCGAATTGCCGCTTTTCGACGGCGTCGTCCGGCTCTTTATCGACGAAAAGCCGCCGGGAACGCATCAGGACATGCACAAGCTTTCCCCCCGGAAGCGAGCCCTCCATGTGGCGCGAGTCCTGCAGAATGAGCAGCCGGCATGGGCCGTGCCAGTATCCGATTACGTGGAAGCGGGACTCTTCGCCAGGGAAGGCTGGTTTGGCGGCGACCAGGGTGGGGCGAAGGGGCTGGTCAAGGGGAGCCTCGAACGCATGGGTATAGCCGACCTCGCCCGGCGCCTTGTCACCGAGCTGTCGGGAGGGGAATTCCGCCGTGTCGTCATCGCGCGGGCCCTCGTGCAGAATCCTGATGTTTTCCTCCTGGACGAGCCGACGGCCGACCTCGACATGGCGCACCAGATGGAGACCCTCGCGATCATGAGGGACCTGGCCCACGCGGGCAAAGCTGTCGCTTTTTCCGTCCACGACCTCAACCAGGCATCCATGGCGGCCGACGAGATCCTCCTCCTGGCCGAGGGGCGGATCGCTGCCGTGGGAAGCCCGGAAGCCGTCCTCAGCCCGGAAACGATCGAGAAGGCTTATGGCATGCGTGTCATCGTCAAGCGGCACCCTACGGGCGGCGTGCCCCATATTGTCCTCGATCCGCCGTGGCTCGGCCAGGACAGAGTCACTGCTCCATAAATCATGAATTGACAGAACTGTTCCCTGAATATATATTTCAGCAACTTAAGCTTCACTTAAGAAGGTTGCGATGAAATACAGGTTCGGGGACAAGGTCAGGACGGTCCGCGAAAAGCGCGGTCTCACGCTCAGGGAAGTGGCCGAAAAGGTCGGCGTCAGCGAGTCCATGGTATCGCAGATAGAGCGCAACCGCGTGTCCCCGGCGATCGACACCCTCCTTGCCCTGGCCGATGCCCTCGATATCGACCTCGAATATCTCTTCGCCGATTACAGGCGCGAACGTTCGGTCCATATCGTCAAGGCGAAGAATCGGACGACCTTCTCCAAGCCGGGCGTGCTTTATCAACGCCTCGCCCAGCTCGAGGGCCTCGTGCCGGGCATGGATGGCATCGAAGCCTACCAGATAGATCTCGAGCCCGGCGCCAAGACGGGCAGCGACCAGTACGGCCATGTGGGTTCTGAGCTGGGTCTCGTCGTGGAAGGCCATGCCGAACTCACCGTAGGCAGGCAGTCATACAGCTTGGAATCAGGCGATTCGGCCGGCTTCGCTTCCGATTTTCCCCACATTCTCCGCAATGTCGGCGAAAAACCCCTTCGCTTGTTCTGGGTCATTACCCCACCCAAGAACGAAATTTCCACAAGGAGCTGACCATGGGCAAAACGCTCGCTCAGAAGGTTTTCGAAACCCACCTCGTCGATATGCCTTTCGCCGATACCTGGGTGCTGAAGCTCGATACGGTGTTCTGCCATGAGATAACGACCCCTATCGCCATCGACGATCTTGTCGCCAAAGGCATGGACAGGGTGTACGACGCAAGCCGGATCAAGGCCGTGATCGATCATGTTTCGCCGGCCAAGGATTCCAAGACGGCGGAGCAGGGCAAGATCCTGCGTTCCTGGGTCCGGAGGCAGGGCATCACGGACTTTTTTGATATCGGCCGGAACGGTGTCTGCCACGCCCTCTTTCCCGAAAAGGGCTTTGTGAGACCTGGCTACGCCCTTGTCATGGGCGACAGTCACACCTGCACGCACGGAGCCTTCGGGGCCTTCGCTGCCGGGGTGGGCACGACGGATCTCGAGATTGCCGTCCTGAAAGGGGTCTGCGCCTTCAGGAAGCCCGAGACCCTCAGACTGAACCTGAAAGGATCCCTGAAGCACGGCGTCTATGCCAAGGATGTCATTCTCTACGCGATTTCCCGGCTGGGTGTGGCAGGCGCCACCGATAAGGTGATCGAATTCCGCGGACCTGTCGTCGACGCGATGAGCATGGAAAGCCGCATGACCCTCTGCAATATGGCCGTCGAGGCTGGAGGGACAAGCGGCATCTGCATGCCCGACGCCACCACCGTCGCCTATCTGTGGCCCTTTATCGGCCCCAAAGGCGAAAAACTCTATAAAACTGAACAGGAAGCCCTCGCCGACTATTCAAAATGGGCGAGCGACGAGGACGCTGTCTATGCTTCAACCCTCGATATCGACTGCTCCTCCATCGAGCCTCTCGTCACGGTCGGCTATAAGCCCGACCAGGTTGCCTTGGCCAGGGAGATGTCGGCCGTGAAAGTGGACCAGGTCTACATCGGTTCCTGCACGAATGGACGGATCGAGGATCTCAGGGCCGCGGCCGCGGTGCTCAAAGGCAGGACGATAGCTTCCGAAGTGAGGGGCATCGTCTCGCCCGCCACACCGGCTGTTTATGCCCAAGCCCTGAAGGAAGGCCTCATCGAAATTTTCCTCGAGGCTGGTTTCTGCGTGACGAATCCCACCTGCGGCGCCTGCCTGGGCATGTCCAACGGCGTTCTGGCTTCGGGCGAGGTATGCGCCTCGACCACGAACAGGAATTTTTCTGGGCGCATGGGCAAGGGCGGCATGATCCATCTGATGAGTCCGGCCACGGCGGCCGCTACCGCGATCGCTGGCCATATAGCCTCGGCGGTTTAGAGAA